>JBOGOW010000058.1:0-13594 GCA_050748285.1 Pyrinomonadaceae bacterium | reverse complement strand
GAATTCAGCGGTCTCGAATTTACCGCATTACCATGACAATCAATTTACGGCTAAGAAGGAGAAAATAAATGAGCAACGTACAAATTGGCGGAACGCTTTATATCAAATGCAAAGACTGCAAACTCGTAAAACGCCCGTATGCAAACGACGTCAGCTACGGTTTTTTAATGCTGCAGCCGGGAACGCCGGTGCAGTGGCTGGGTGCCGCGGTTGAGAACGACAAATTTCACAAGATCCAATACCAGGGACAAATCGGTTACACGTTGTTTCAGAATCTTTCAACAGCGCCGGTCGAAACATATATAGTCGGCTGCAAAAAATGCAATGGCACAGGCCAGAGCGAAATTAGCTGGGGCAATAGTCAGGGCTTTGTAAAATGCACGCTGTGCGACGGTTCCGGCGGATGGGGAAAACCGATGAGCTCGCAAGCATTTGCAAGTAACGGAGTAGGAACAAAAGGTTAGATTTGCCGGAGGTAAAATGAATCTAAGACAGCTTTTAACAATTTGCATCCTTTTTCTGGGCTCAATAAATCTATTGGGTCAAAAATCTGAAACCTTTGACATCATTACTTTTACATCGCCAAAAGGTTGGAAAAAAGAAGTGAGTCAAAGTGGCGTCCAGATGGGAACGGAAGATGCCAAAGGCGGCCTATGTTTGATCACGATGCTCAAACCGCTTCCGGGCAGTAATGATTCAAAGGTCAATTTTGAATCGGCGTGGGAGAGCATCGTAAAAGACACGGTCACGGTCAAATCCGCACCGCAGATGCGGCCATCGGCCACAGAAAACGGTTGGACGGCGGAAAGCGGATTTGCCCAATATGAGAGTGACGGGAAAAAAGGAATTGTGTTACTTGTAACCATTACAGGCGATAAAAAGATGGTCAATATTTTCATTCTGACCAACACGGACGCTTATGAATCGGAAGTTTCGGCGTTTTTAGAATCGGTTAATTTGCCGAAAATAACCGTTGCAAATTCATCCTCCAATAATCAAAGTTCAAACAATTCCCAACCCGCCCGAAAAAGTAGATTCAAATATTTCACCAGCAATTTTGACGACGGCTGGACAAGCACCGAAGACGAATATTGGGTTGAAACTGCCAAAGGAAATAACAGAGTTTATCTTTACTATTTTTTCAATGTCACTGCGGATCTGCGTCCGCCGAACGGCAACATTCGAGATAATTTATGGCGAAGCGTGGTCGGAAAACGCTATAAGATCCTGACCGAAAATGAAAGCCGTCGAGATGCATTTACAGGCGAATGGAAAGAGGGCGAAGCCATTGACAATGCGACAGGGCAAAAGGTTTATCTGGCAATGGTTTGGCACGGAAATTTAATTTTGGGAGTTTCGCCCAATCAACAGGAATCTTATCGGCTTTTCCCTAATGAAGCTTCTTTGAGTGATATGAGTCGCTATAACAAATTCGCGGTCGGTGAAAATGATCTAACCGGAACATGGACGGACGGCGCGACCAATACGCAGGACTGGTATGACTCGAATACAGGGCTTTATGCCGGTTCAACATTTGCCGCCACGTCCGCGGTTTTTAATTTTTACGGAAATGGAACTTATTCGAGCGTTCACAACGGAGCAGCCGGCAGGGTGGGCAATATGGGTTCCTTTCAACAGGAATATAAAGGAAAATACAACGTTTCGGCTTGGAGCGTAACCGCTACAAATCGCTGGCAAGGAAAAACCGCTACTTTCAATGCTTCTTTTCAAGTAGTCAAAGGCGGAAGATTATTGATTCTTGACGACAACGCCGGTTCACGTTTTTCGTTGGTGAAAACAAAATGATGAATTTGTTAAAAACGGCAACCTTTTTGGTAATCTTTTCGGCGTTAGCAGCCGTAATTTTTGCCCAAACCAATCCGCCGCAACGCACTTTTTTGAAAGGCATTTTCACTGCACGGCCTGGAACTGTTATCGAATTGGTGAACAATAACGACGAAGTTTTAACGGTTACAGCAGGCAATGACGGTAACACGATATTCAGTCGGAATTCGTTTTCGTTCATCATCCGTTATGTCGTCGGCGCAAATTATCTGGTCAGCATCAAAAATTCTCCGACCGGACAGGTTTGCAGTATTTACGCTAATTCGGAAGGCTCTGTGCGTGAAAACGTCAATGAGCTGCGAGTCGGCTGCGATACGGCGGAATTGGTCAGCCGCAGCACTGACAACCGATCATTTGGGACATTCTACGACAGCACCGCACCTGTCATTAGCGGGAGTTCAGACGAGGAAGGCCGATATATTGCATTTTCTTCGACTGCTGCCGGGCTTGGCGGTACGACCGGTAAATTCAGGCAAATAATTTGGCGCGACAGAAATACAGGCGAATCAAAGATCGTCAGCGTTTCACCGGCAGGTGAAGAAGGAAATCAAAACAGTCTGGCTCCGGCAATTTCCGCTGACGGAAAATCGGTAGCTTTTGAATCTTATGCGTCCAATCTTGTTTCAGGCGATTCGAATGGCGCGAGAGATGTTTTCATTTGGAGCGAAAGAGCGGGCAAGGTTGAGCGTGTCAGCACGGGTTTAGGAGGTTTGGAGGCAAATTATCAAAGTTACGAACCGACGATCTCAGGCGACGGCAGTTTGGTTGCCTTCACGTCTGATGCGAGCAACCTGATTCCAAACATTCTTGGCATTTCAAGCACCAATGTTTATTTGAAAGACACACGTTCGGGAGCGCTTCAGATCATAAGCATCGACGAAAAAACCAAAAAAGGCGGCGGCGGTTCAAATCCTTCGATCTCAGAAGACGGCAGACGTATTGCTTTCTACAATTACGCTCCTTTAGTTCCGGACGACAAAAATAATCTGTGGGACATTTACGTATGGGAAAGCGGTAATCCGAAACTCAAACGAATCAGCAAAACTTCAACTGGCGGCGAACGCAATCAGGGCGATGAAAGCACGAGCCGCGTGGTCGCTCCTTCGATTTCGGGAAACGGGAGATTTGTGTCGTTTGCGACAACGGCGACAAATGTGGTTACAGGCGATACGAACAGCTTTCAGGATGCTTTTGTTGTCGAGGTTGATTCGGGAAGGGTTGTCCGCGTGAGCGGTCGGTCGGACGGTATCCAAGGCGACGGCGACAGCCCGATCGGGCAGGGAGAAAAGATCGCCATTTCTTACGACGGCAACTGGGTCGCTTTTTCAACAAACGCAAAAAGCCACGGCGGAAAGATCGTTATGAAAAATATTCTGACTGGCGAGGCCAGAGTGATAGTTCCTCAGCCAAGCTACGGCGTTGGCCCGCCGGCAATTTCACGCGGTGGCGGATATGTGATTTTCGGCTCAGCCGACAGACTTGACAGCCGGTATCAATCAACCGGAATTTTTGCGGCCTTCACCGGCACCGCCCGATGCCGCTTTTGTCCGCAATGATAAGCTGATTGCCCGGATAAAACAAAGGAATCGTTCGCTGTTGGTGACGCGGTTATTCGAGCGAATTTTCCGGATAATTTTTTTCGTATTCCGGTTATTATCATCGGCGGCATGATGAGGTTCTCACCGGTCTGGAGTTTTATCAGAAAGAGTGGGCAAAGCTGTGCGCTAAAGCATAATTTCGAACAGCATTAAACTTGACACATTTGATATTCTTGATTCATCAAAAAGTTCACTTTGACCCAAATAGAAAAGGAGAAACATAGATGAAAAAGTTAATGTTTATTGTTTTTTTGTGCAGCGTCGTTTTTGCATCTTACAGTATGATCAACGCTCAAACCACCGAATTTGCATATCAGGGCAGGCGTTTCGGGTAATTTTCAGTACAGTCCGGTCATTCCGAAAATTACAGGTGTCAAAGCAGTTTTTGCCGCTGGCAACAACTCTTACGCCGTCAAAAGCGACAACAGCTTTTGGATGTGGGGCGATAATACAACAGGCGAATTTCCACTAAAAGTTAAATCAACAATTCCGAGATTGTTGGAACTCAATTAAATATGAATTGTAAGTAAGAATTGAAGACAAGAGGTTAATGATATGAATTGTAAAAATTTTAAAAGCATCTTTGCGACCATGCTTATCTTGCTCATGATTTCGACTGCCACTGCAAATTGGGGGCTTGACGCCGGGCGTGCCACAGAAGTGGACGAGGCTGATCTGCGTTTCGATCTTTTGGAACTTGCGAAGATCAAACAAAAAATTGACCTTGCTTCGCGGATGGAACTGGTTACAGAAAGGCAAAAAGCCCTGCTCGGTGCCAGCGAAGATGAATTGGATGATACAGTTCTTAAGAGAATGGTTGACTCTCTTGAGGCAACGATAGTGAACGGTTCATTAAAATTAGCGGAAAATCCGGCAGCAAGCTGTGCGGAAGCCCAGATTCCGCTTCAAGAATATTTCTCGATCAATCACATGTTCTCACTGATAGGCTTTGAAAGCAAAACATTTGGTCCGAAATTTCAGGAAATTAGAACCGCAATATTTAATCGATGCCGCGAAGAAACACTTGACGAATGCAACATGACCGGACGATATATTCAAATTTTTGAGTGGGTCTTCTTTGAACAACGCCAGACCCAGCTGATCGACGGCGAAAACGATTCAGCCGCCGCAGCAACGGTCCAATGGGCTCTCGGAGCGTTAAATGAGTGCGCGATCTACGAACTTCATTACACTTCAAAATCGAGCGTAAAGGAAAATTATACTGTGGAAAGCGAGTCGGACGGCCGGATAAAGTTGTTTCCGGTCGATCATGGCTCGGATCAAATATTGAACGTCACTATTGAGGGACGCACCATCGGTGGCACGAGCAATCCATTCCTAACCAACATTAAATGTATCGGCAATAAAGATACAAAGATAACCTGTGCTCCCGGCGGCGGAGCCGTCACTCAGCCGTGGGGCAAGTTAAAAGTGCTCAATATTCCGCATCCAGAATACATACTGAACACTAGCATCCTTACATACACTGGTGGGCCGTTGTCGAAAAAGGAAATGGTGTACGGAAACGACATCAGTATTGTTTTTTCGCCGGCATTGTTTTTGGTGCCGTCCGTCATTGAGGACATAGGCCCACCGCCAATTGCCCCGATCATGAGAATACCGATCGAGGCGGGCGGAACAGCTTTTAGCGTAGCACATAAGATTCACATGAATCGGCTTGAACCGACGGAACTCCGGACTATGACCGATAAGGAAATATCCGAAGAAAATAGCTTAAATGAAATGCGGTTTTTGTTTACGGGAAAGTCAGGAGGTGCGTATCCCGTGCTTTACAGTGGCGAATTTAACGATTCCAATGCAGAAGGAACGAATGCAACCGATCTTACGAAATTCGAATTGATACATAAGCCGAACAAAAAGCCGTTTCCACCTCGAGCAGAGTTCCGCTAAAGCCACGTCCAAAGAAATAAAGACAAAAGCCGGTTACACGCCAATCGGTCAAGGCGAGAAAATTGCAATTTCCTGCGACGGAAATTGGATTGCGTTCAGCTCAAAAGCGACAAACTTGCGCGGAAATATCTTGATGAAAAATATTTTGACAGGAGAATTGCGTGCAGTTTCGGTCGAAACAGGCTTGACCGTCGGTCAACCGGCGATGTCTGGATACGGAGGTTATGTAGTTTTCGGCACAAGCCGCCAACTCGACAGCCGTTATCAATCATCCGGGATTTTCAGCATTTTTACAGCTATTTCTAAATGCCGATTTTGTCCTTTAAATTGAAAAAAGGCTTTACGGTCAAAATGTTTTTTGATTTAACTTGAAATTAAAGTAAAGATTAGTATAAACTTGCCTTGGATTTTTAACAGGGAGATTATATAAAAATTATGGCAGCAGTTGCAGCACCGGGCGTTGAGTTGGTGGTTACCGAACCGGCGGCGGTCGAGATCAAAAAATTTATCGCCGCGGAAGATGATCTGCCGGAAACGGCTGGTTTGCGCGTTCGTGTTGTGCCGGGCGGATGTTCAGGATTTCAATACAGCTTGAACGTCGAAGAAGAATCGAAACAGGGTGATTTTATCGTTGACAAGCATGGCATCAAGCTCTTTGTCGATATGTTTTCGGCGCAATACCTTAACGGCATAACAATAGATTACACGTCGAATATGATGGGTTCGGGCTTCACTTTTGAAAACCCAAACGCCACCGGCGGCTGCGGCTGCGGCACATCTTTCTCGGCTTAGTTGGTATCTATTCCATTGAAAAGGCTGCCCAAAACGGCGGTCTTTTTTCGCGCCTTTGTTTTGATTAAGGCTTAAATCCGACTTTTCTCGCTAAATCAATAAAACGCTGATCTCTATGAAGAGATTCAAGAAACGGGTGTACCCACAAAATCGCCATCGCATCCGAACGTTCATCGAACGCCTTATTTAAGAGTTCAAGCGCCTTGTCGGTATTTCCGATGCCTTCGTATGCTATCGCTATGCTGAATGGCGAAACATATCTTTGTTTCGAAAGGCTTTCAATCTCCTCGATCATCTTATTTGCATTCTCAGTCGCGCCTGATGCACCGTATGCAAATGCGAGAGCCGAAATAATTCGCGGGCTGTTTTCCAGTTCGCGTGCACGTTCGAGTTCTTTGACAGACTCTGTTTTTTGGCCATTTTTAAGATATGCAAATCAGAGAGCATAATGCGCGATCGCATAGTTAGGTTCGATTTTTACGACTTCGCCCAAATGTTCAATCGAATTTTCGTATTGACGCGCCCAACAATAGACCTCGCCGATATCGGTCATTATCCCAAGCGAAAGCGGCCCTTCAAGTTCCTGAGCGCGTTTGATCGCTTCGATCGCTTCTTCATTCCGACCCGTCGAAACCAGATAGTAGGAGCGCCAATGGTGTGCAGTTGCGTAGTTTGGATTCAACCGGAGAGCCGCGTCGAATTCGTTGTTGGCGCCGTCAAAATCCCAGTCATAAACCCATTTGATGAATGCAAGTGACGTGTGAGCCTCGGCAAGTTCGCCGTCGGCAGCCAGCGCTTTTAGTGCCGCATCTTTGGCTTTTGGCAATGAAATTCCGGGAGGCTCGGTGCCCCAAACCGCAAGCAGAATATAGCAATCTGCAAGCCCTGCATAGGCTAATGCGTAGTTTGGGTCGAGTGCGACAGCTTGATTGAAAAAAGTAACCGCTCTTCGAAAATCCTGTTCATTACGTTTATTCCAGTGGTATCTGCCTTTCAAATAAGCATCGAATGCCGCCGGATTTTCTGTATAGCGTTTTGTCAGTCGGCCAGCCGGTTCACCGGTAAGCGTTGCGGTAAGCGCTCGAGCTGTCAGTTCCGACAATCTATCCTGCACCTCGAAAATATTCGTAAAATTATCATCGAATTTTTCGGCCCATATCTGTTCGCCGGTCGAAGTGCTTATCAACCGCGCATTGATCCGCAGATGACCGTTAGACTCCTGGATCGTTCCGTCAAAAACAGCATCTACTCTAAGTTTGCGACCGATCTCAAGGGCGTCTTCGTCGCTTTCGGAAAAACGAGTAACCGAGCCGATCGGCCGCACAACGACCTGCTTCAGTGCTCCGAGTTTTGTGATGAGAGAGTCCGTAAGCCCAAGTCTGACAGCATCATTATCACTGCCCGGCGTGAGCGAACGCAGCGGCAGCACGGCGATGGACGAGATCTTGTTTGCAGGCGCTGTCTGGTATTTCCATACAAAAACAATGCCGATAACTGCAATTATTGCAGCCGCGATTGCGGCTAAATAAAAAGGAGTCCGTCTTTTTCCTTTACCGCCGGGAAGCAAAGGCGGCGTCTCTTCTATCCCATTTTCAACGGCAAGCGTTAGCCTCTTAACCGTACGTTTTTCCAAGATGATCGGCGCCGTATTCTCCGTAATTGACCTGCTTAATTCCGTCGAAAATCGGTAGCCGTGTTTCGGGAGCGTCTCGATATATTCTTCACCATTTGAATTGAGAATCTTTCGCAGCCGCGAGATCTGTTTGGCGAGATTGCTTTCCTCAACAAACGCGTCCTGCCAGATGGCGGACATCATTTCGTCTTTGGACAAAGCCTTGCCGTTATGCTCGACAAGAAGCAGCAAAGTTTCAAATTCTTTGGCGGGTAAATGTATCGGAACACCGTCCGAGAACAAAGTTTTTTCCTTCGGGTCAAGTACGAACTTCCCGAACTCATAAACAAATCCTTTGTCCTCAGCAGTTTCCACAGGGTCAAAAAAAAGTTAAATAAAAGCAAGAAAAACCGCAAGACTTCTTGCACGAGTTTCGTTGATGATCGAGCCACACGGCCCGTGACTGTGCAAATTTTAGTTCAGCTAATTCTACCGCTTAAAGTCTTGAACTAGCAACAATTTTGAAACCGGACGAAGGTTCGCAGTTGCAGGCGGTTAAAGCAGAAAAATCTATTAATTTCCTGGAGGTAAATATGAACAGAATACTAATACTTGCAATTGCGGTTTTCACCGCTTTCGCTACCACTTCTCTTTCGCAGACTGTCGTCGTCATGCCGGATGACGTGAAAACCCTAAAAAAGCCCGGCGTTATCCGCATCGGAATCCCTATGCCGGCAGCCGACATGGGAAAGGACTTCACCCAGGAAGATACGCCGATGGCTATCCGCAACACGCTGCAGGTCGCTCTCACCGACGATAATGTCGAGACCGTTTTTCTCGAATCCGCTCTGCCCGACCGTGAAGCAAAACAGAAACAATGCGACTTCATTTTCTACAGCAAGGTTACGCGTAAAAAAGGCGGCGGCGGGATGTTTGGCGGGATGGGGCCGATGTTGGCAGGAGTTGGCGCCGGCATGATCCCCGGTGTCGGCGGCATCGTCGGGAGCATCGCGGCATCGACGATAATCACCGCCACCACTATCTCAGGCGGATTCAAATCGAAAGACGAGGTCGGTTTCGAATACAGCTTCTCAAATATTAACGGCACACCGGTCATTCCTTCGACCGCAACAAAACAAAAGGCAAAAAAAGACGGCGAGGACGTGCTCACGCCTCAAATTCGTGCGGCCACCGACGCGACATTAGCCAAGATCGCCAAGCCGCAGCAGCAATGAGGCTTTCAATACCGGGATCGCGCAGCCACTGGATTCGATTCACGCTGCTTGATTCCGGAGCCAAAACTGGCTTTTTTTCAACGACACACGAAAGCTGCCTTGTTGAACTAAATCTGTCGTGGTTGTTGTTTTAACCCGATCAAAATTGCGAGGTGGAAAGATTGGAAATGAAACACCGAACGGAGATCACGTTTGAGATGGAAGAGACCATCGTAATCCGTGACACAACTGCAATACGGACCGGTTTTTGTCCAAATTGCGGAAGAAGTGTGGAAATGGCAACGCCGCATGTCGTCGCAACGATCTCCGGCGGCAGCGAACGCGAGATCTTTCGCCTGATCGAAGCCGGCATGATCCATTCGATCGAAACAGACCGGATCCTTATCTGTCTGAGTTGCGTTCCGTCGGCAAAGAAAAGATTGAACGATTCAATAATAAACCAAAGTGTCGAGAAATATCTGGATGGAATTGTAAATGCTGAGTTCGAGAAAGCAGTTCCCGCAATAGGAGAAATGAAAACGAACCAAAGACAAAAAAGTTCATTGAGTGGATTGGACCTGGAGATCGAATCATGAAAAAGAATCTATTACAAATCAGAATAATTTTGATATTAGTGTGCGGCCTGTTTTCAATTAACGCTGCCGCTGCAACATTCACCGTCAACCAACCCGACGACGCCGGCGATGGCGTTTGTGATGCAACCTGCACGCTTCGCGACGCTATCGATACGGCAAACAACTCGGCGACGGACGATGCGATCATATTCGATCCGTCGGTTTCTAACATTACGTTGACCGGCTTCCATCTCCAGATCATGAATGCCAACGGAGCACTCGATATCAATGGACCTGGGGCCGACAAGCTGACGATCGACGGTGGCGGATTTAGTCGTCTCTTTTATATTGAAAACTCTACGGTCAGGATTGCCGGTCTCACACTTACCGGCGGGAATCCCGGACCGAGCGATAGCGGCGGCGCAATCTTTGCACAGGGTTCAATAACGCTTGAGAGAGTGTTTATTAACGGAAATACTGCCGGTGCCAATGGCGGTGGCGTGTTTTTTGACACTGGAAATCACCGTATTCGTAATTCAACCATTTCAGGAAACACTGCCGGTGCGGTGGGCGGCGGCGGCGGTTTCATGAATTCATCAGCGACGGTGAACGTCGTCAATTCGACCATCTCGGCGAACACCGCCGGCTTTGGCGGCGGCTTTTCTAATCTGTTCTCTACGAGCACCACTGAGCTCCGAAACGTAACGATAACCGGTAATGCCACAACCACGGGCGCCGGAGGCGGCGGGTTTTGGAATCAGGGAACGGTCAACTTCGGCAACTCGATCGTCGCCGGGAATTCGGGGGCTTTCAGCAGTCCGCCCGAAATCTACAACACCGGCACGACAACTTCCGTTGACTTCAACCTTGTCGGTGATTCCGCGGGCGACGCGCAATTCACCTTCGATCCCATCGCTTACCAACCCGCCGACATTCTCAACATACCGCCGCTTCTGATCGCGCTCGGTAACTACGGCGGAAGCGTCCCGACTCATCCGCTGCAATTCGGCTCGGCTGCCATAGATGCAGGCGACGACATGCTGGCCGTCGATCCTTTTGACAACTCACCTCTGCCGTTTGATCAAAGAGGCACTGGCTTTCTGCGTTCGACGGACAGTGCTGTCGATATCGGCGCGTTCGAAGTGCAGGACGTTCGTTACTACGTCACCCAGGCTGCGGACGCGCCGGAGGGCGGAGCCTGTGACGACAACTGCGCCCTGCGCGAGGCCGCGTGGTTGATCATCACTTCCGGTAGCCAAAGCGGTACGATCGACTTCGCCCGCGTCTTTACTTCGAGCACTCCGATCGATCTGTCCTTTGGAAGCGGGATCGGTTTCGGTACTGCTAACGTCACGGTCGCGGGTTACGACGCGAGGAATGTTGTAATCCAAGGTCGAACTTTGGGCATTTTCTTCATAAACGGAAATGTAAAGATTTCTGACGTGATGATCTTCAATGGCATTGCACCTCCCGGAGACGGTGGCGGAGGTATCGTGGTAAACGGCGGCTCATTGACGCTCGAACGCGTTAGCGTCAATGCCAATGCCACAAGCTTTAGCGGCGGTGCGGGCGGCGGCGTCAGCATTGAGGGTGGAACCGATCACCGCATCATCGATTCGACCTTTTACTTTAATCAGGCTCCCGTCTCCGGCTGCGGTGGGTTGATCCATTCCGCGGGCACGCTCGCGATAGCTAACTCTACCTTTAGCGGCAACTCCGCCAATGCGACATTCGGCGGCGGCGGAGCGATCTGCGTGACGGGCGGAGCCGCGACCTTGCGCAACGTAACGATCTCAGGAAACACGGCATCTACTGGAGGCGGTATCCATCAAACCGGGGGAACGATAGACATAGCCAATTCGATCGTGGCCGGAAACAGCGCATCGGGTTCGAATCCTCCCGAGATCAACTACGTAGCGGGCACTTTTATTTCGTCCGGAAACAACCTCATCGGCGATTCTGCGGGTGACGCGGCGAACACCGGTAATCCGATAGCCTGGCAGGCCGTGGACTACCTGGATGCGCCGCCGATGCTCGGGCCGCTGCAGGACAATGGCGGACCGACTCAGACAATGGAGCTGCTTTCGGGCAGTATCGCAATCAATTCAGGAGGCAACGCACTCGCCGTCGATCCGTTCAACAATTTACTGCTTACCCTCGACCAGCGTGGCTTTACGCGTATCGTCGGCGCGAATGTTGACATCGGTGCGTTCGAGTTCGGAACGAGTTCCCCACCACCTCCGCCGACTCCAACTCCGACACCGACCGTTACACCAACTCCGACACCTACGCCGACGCCGGTTGCCGGCATTCCGAAGATCGCGTTCGCGAGCCGCCGTCTTGCATCGACCTTCGACGTCTTCGTGATGGACGCGGACGGCGGCAACCAAACCCGCCTGACGAACAGCTTTCAGGACGACTTCGAGCCGGCATGGTCGCCGGACGGCTCGAAGATCGCCTTCTCAACCAAGCGCGACGGTAATTTCGAGATCTACGTAATGAATGCGGACGGCACCAACCAGACAAGGGTGACTTTTTATCCCGGCCTTGATCTGGCGCCGTCGTGGTCGCCCGATGGAACCATGATCGCGTTCACGCGAGAGCCCAGCCTTCTATCGAACAACAAACAGATCATGGTGATGTATGCGAATGGCTCCGGCGTCACGGTTTTGACTCCGGTCGATCCCGTTTTCGGCGGTCAAAACGAGGAGCCTTCGTGGTCGCCCGACGGCACAAAGATCGCCTACGCGAACGGCTTCGGCGAAAATCAAAAAGAGATTTATGTCGTCAATTCGGACGGATCGAACGGAGCAAGTCCTGTTCGCCTGACGAACAACGCCGTCAGGGACGATTTCCCCGATTGGTCGCCCGACGGAACACGGATAGCCTTCGGCACAAGACGCGACGGCGGGAATTGGGAAATCTACTCGATGAACGCGGACGGCACCACGCCGCTTAGGCTGACGAACGATCCGGCAACTGAAATACTTCCTTCATGGTCGGCCGATGGAAGCCAGATCATTTTCACAACCGACCGCACCGGTGACACAGAAATTTTCCGGATGAACGCGGACGGGTCAAATCCGACCAATCTTTCGAACATCAGCGATGCCGATTCGATGTCCGACTGGCAGCCCGGAATCGCATGGTCATCGGCAACACCGACCGGATCGAACGTCGCCGTTCAGATGGGCACTGTGAGCGTCACGTTCGGGGGCGTTTCGCAGGCGGGCACGACATCGCAGTATTCCATTGCTCCTGCTTCGGCAGGTCCTGTGCCGATGGGTTTCACGTTCGGTCCGGGTTTGCCTGCTTACGAAATAACTACGAACGCGGTTTACACGCCACCCGTGACTGTTTGCATACAAGTTCCGAGCGTTACAACCGCGGTGGCATTCGCTGCCCTGTATCTTTTCCATTTCGAAAATGGCGCCCTGCGAGACCGCACCTCTTTGCGCGACTTTGCAACAAAAACCATCTGCGCCGAAGTCACAAGTCTTTCACCGTTCGTTGTCGCGCAGCAAGTCGCGCCGACTGCCGCGAAGGTTTCGGTCAGCGGGCAGGTTCGCACGGCGGACGGGCGCGGGATTCGCAATGTCTGGATGACTATCACTAATTTCAATGGAGAAACGCGAACGACGCTGACGAGCACGTTCGGATATTTCCGCTTTTTCGAGATCGAAGCCGGACAGACTTACATCATCACGGTTCAAATCAAGCGCTACCAATTCCCAATATCGTCGCAAGTTATCTCGGTCGGTGATGAAATAACTGGCATCGAATTTACTGCAATGCCGTGACAACCGAAAGTCCTTAATTGAGATAATATTTTCCACGAGGGGTTTTCGAAAACTGCATTTGGTAGATTTTTTTAACCACCAAATTACACGAAGCAACACGAAACATAGCGGCCTTTCGTGTTGCTTCGTGTGATTTGTATGTTCAAAAAAGCATCCAATTCGTATAGATTTGGATATAGAAAAGGAGAATGGCAGCTCGGTCGTGTGGAGGTTCTTTTGAAACCGTCACGAAGCAAGATGCGTCATT
>JBOGOW010000057.1:0-13835 GCA_050748285.1 Pyrinomonadaceae bacterium | reverse complement strand
ATTCCTGCCAGGTTTTTAATTCGTTTCCGACGGCTTCGGTCGAACCGGCTTTGACAACAACGTCGGCAAGTGCGGCAGCGTATCGGCGGGAAACGGTTTCGTTGCTCATTTTAGTTCAGCCCTCCGATCGCGTTAATTCCGGATTTGATCAGCCTTGCGTCGGTCGTCGGGTCGATCGCGGCGGTCAATTTTTCTTCTGCCATTCGAAGGCTTTCATCGACGGCAAAACGGCGAAGCCCCAATTTGGCAACCTGCCCAAGCCGGACGATCTCGCCATTTGCCTGTGTCAGAAGTTTTGCGGCCTCTGCCTCAGCTTGTGCAGCAAGACGTTTCTTTTCTTCGTCGATCTCGGTGCGGGCAGACTTCATCACCGCATCTTTCTCCGCATCGACGCCGACGAGTTTTGCTTCGGCTTTCGTGAGTTGCTCAAGAGCCGCTTTCTTTTCTTCTTCGGCTTTGATTATCTCGGCACGGATCTCTTCACGGCGGGCCTTGAAAACTTCGCTCACCTTTTTTTTCTTTGCGATGTAATAGAGAAGGCCAACAAAGATTCCGAGGTTTAGGAATTTCCAGATCTCGAAACCGGGGTAATTGAGATATACGTCCCAGTATTCACGAATCGAAGCCCATGTGCCGGTCGAAGCCGCGCCGGTTGACGCACTTTCGGATAGGAAAAACAGAAGACTTGAGACTAGAGCCAACATACTAACGATTAAGAATATTCGCCGCGATCTTGTCTGCGGTCTTGCTTGCTTCGAGTGCGATCGCGACCTTCGCATCCGATACCTGATCTTTGATCTGCGCTTTTTCTCCGGCGATGCGGTTCGCGGCGTCGGCCTTAGCGTCGGAAATCAACTTTTGCTGCATTTCGACCGCCGAGTTTCGTTCGTTTTCGATCAATTCATAGCTTTCGTTACGTGCCGCGAGCATCTTGCTTTCGTATTCTTTTTGCTTTTTGGAAACTTCGCCGAGGATCTCTTCGGCTTCACCGCCGCGTCCGCCACGCTGCTTATTGCGCGACGTAATAATCGCGTTGATCGGACGAAAAAATGTACGGTTCAAAACCCATATCATCAACAGGATAAGAGCAATATGTACAAAAAGTGTGCCGTCCGGAAAAAGCTGGATGGTTTCGGCAAATGCCAGCAGGAACATAAAACTATTAATAAACGGATATTAAAATAGCGGACAAAAATCCGCCCTGATCTCAAAACATAAAAGACTATCACGCGCTATTTTGGCGGTCAAGGCAAGGCTCATTGGTTCAGTACGGCGAGTGGCCGGTGTATAAATATCGGGCAAAAACGGGTGTTGATTCAATTTCTTCAACATAACTGCGATAATAGCAATAGTGTTAGATTGGCTCTGGGAAAATTTCGTTTCGGGGATCGGCGTAAATGAGCAATACAAAAGCCTTTCCATAGCTCAGGTAGCGTTTCGAACGATCGTCGTTTTCGTGATCGCGCTTGTAATTATTCGCCTCGGCAAACGCCGATTTATGGGGGATTACGGTGCGTTCGATATCCTAATGGGCTTTATCGTTGGGTCGATCATGGCAAAGGCGATCATCGGCGACATCAGCCTGCTCAATATGATCATCGTGGTCGGCACGTTGATGGTCTTGCATTGGCTGATCGCAACCGCGTCGGTCTATTGGAAAGGCTTTGGCAGGTTTATTGAAGATTCACCTCGGAAACTGATCGTGGATGGTAAGATACAGGACGACGCACTTTTAAAGAGCAAGATCACAAAAGACGATCTGATGCTGGCCTTGCGGAAACAGGCGAGCACCGACGATCCGGCGTGTGTCGAGGTCGCGTATCTCGAACGCGACGGCAGCATCACCGTTATGAGCAAACCTGACGCGAAATTTGGCGCAGTCGAACTGGAAAACGGCGAGCAAACTGTAACGATCAAAAACAAAGAGAACCACGAATGAAGGGCTCAGAAATGCAAACCAAGTTTCGTGCTCCGCGCAATCGCACGATCTTTCTTAAGGACACTGATCGCAAAGCGCATCTTGGCGAGATCGTTTTTTTTGAAACGGGTGTGAGCGAAAGGCCCATCTCGAATACTATGATTTGCGGCGATGCGTTTAATGTTCTTCGGGCTTTGCCGGCTAATCATTTCGATCTGCTTTTTGCAGATCCGCCGTACAATTTGTCGAAAAAGTTTGGTTCGGAAAAGTTCAGGCAGACATCGTCTGAGGACTACGAATCTTGGCTTGATTCATGGCTGAAACTTTGCGTGCGTTTATTGAAACAGACCGCGAGCGTTTATATTTGCGGGGACTGGCGGTCATCGAGCGCGATACAGCGCGTTGGGACGAAATATTTCAAGCTGCAAAATCGAATAACTTGGGAACGCGAAAAGGGTCGTGGTGCGAAGCGGAATTGGAAGAACTCGGCGGAAGATATTTGGTATTTTACAATGTCGGACAAATTTACTTTTAATCTTGATGCAGTTAAACAGCGCCGCCGCGTATTGGCGCCGTATAAGGAGAATGGAAAGCCAAAAGATTGGAAGGAATCGGATAAAGGAAAGTTCAGAGACACGCACCCTTCGAATATCTGGACCGATATCAGCGTGCCGTTTTGGTCGATGCCCGAAAACACCGATCATCCGACGCAGAAGCCCGAAAAGCTGCTTGCAAAAATAATTCTGGCGAGCACGAACGAGGGCGACCTGATCCTCGATCCGTTCGCTGGCAGCGGAACGACCGCAGTCGTTGCAAAAAAACTCGGCCGCGATTTTGTTGCAATCGAATCTGACGAGCACTATTGCCTGCTCGCGCAAAAGCGCCTCGAAATGGCCGGACAGGACAAATCAATTCAAGGTTTTGCCGACGGTGTTTTTTGGGAGCGAAATTCATCACCGCCGCTTTACGGCAAGCAGCCTGTTGGCGTTAAATTGTAAGCCGTTTGGCAATGTGTTATTATCCGAACATTATGGGAATTACAGCGGAAAAGATTCGGCCGCGATATTCGGAAAATAGCCTGTTGGGTTTGCGATCTGAAAACAATTTAAAGCTCGCCCGACAGGTGGAGACCGGCTTGGCCTATTCTTCACTTGAACGGCTGAGCAAGATATCCGGGCTTTCGGTTGAATCGCTTCGTGTCGCGGTGCGTATGTCGCGAAGAACGATAACGCGGCGGCGCATTGAAAAACGTCTTTCGCCCGATGAATCCGACAGACTCGTTTCTGTTTCCAGACTTTTGGCGCAAGCCTTCGATCTTTTTGAAGGTAATATTCCGTCCGCCGTTCGTTGGTTTACTTCCCCTAATAAGGCGCTCGGAAAGATAACGCCGCTCGAAGCTGCAGCAACCGAAGTAGGTTCGCGTGAGGTAGAGAACCTGATCGGTCGTCTCGAACACGGCGTCTTCACATAGATTGTCAATGCCGACTGGCTTCCGAATCTTTAAGACTAAACGCAGTGGCACTTGGTTCGATGGCGAAGGTGCCCGGCGTTTTGGCGGACGGTGGAACTCACCGGGAACGAAAGTGCTTTATACCGCCGCCACTCTCTCGCTTGCTACTCTTGAAATACTCGTTCATCTTGATTCCGACGAACTGATCTCGGCTTATTCGTATGCCGCCGTTTCTTTTGACGATAAACTCGTCGAAAACATCGAGAATATCGCAACCCTACCCAAAGACTGGAACGTCTCACCGATAGCGCCTGAAGTTCAGCAAGTTGGCGACCAATGGGTAAGGTCTAAAAGCTCAGTCGTCTTGTCGGTTCCAACTGCGATGGTGCCCGGCGAACGAAACTATCTGATTAACATTGAACACCCAGAGGTCAAGAAGCTCATTTTTTCCGAACCTCGACGATTGGTTTTAGATCAAAGATGGATCAAGAAAGGAAACTGATAATGTCGTACATTGTGCGGACGAAATGTTTGTGCTGAAATCATAGTATGAAGATCGCAACCTGGAACGTAAATTCTGTTAATGTCCGTATGCCGCATTTGCTTGGGTGGCTTGATCGCGTAGAACCGGATGTCGTCTGCCTGCAGGAGACGAAATGCGTGGATGAGAATTTTCCGCTCGAAGACCTTGAGAATGCGGGCTACGAATGCGCCTTTATGGGGCAGAAATCGTATAACGGCGTAGCGATAATTTCGAAACATCCGATCACCGATGTGCAGAAAGGTTTTTTGGATGACGATGACGAATCACCAAAGCGAATGATCGCCGGGACGGTGAACGGAGTCAGAATCGTAAACACATATATCCCAAACGGAACCGAGCTCGGCACGGATAAATTCACTTTTAAACTCGATTGGCTGATGCGTCTGCGCTCCTTTTTTGATGAACAATGCGATCTCGGAAACGACGTTCTGCTGTGCGGCGATTTTAATGTCGCGATGGACAACATAGATGTTTGGGATGTGCCGACATGGACAGGCAAACTGCATTTTACAAGGACCGAACGAGCCGCTATGTATAACGTCAAGCAATGGGGCTTCACCGACCTTTTCCGCAAGATAAAGGGCGACCTGCAGGAGTTTTCGTGGTGGAATTACCGCGAAGGCGCCTGGCAGCGAAACCGCGGCCTGCGCATAGATTACGTATGGACATCGCCATCACTTGCCGAAAAATGCACCGATTGCCGCATCGACAAATCAACCCGCAGCCTCGAAAAACCCAGCGACCATGCTCCCGTCATCGCTGAATTTATTATTTAACTAATCTCGCTTCGAACCCAAAAAGGCGAAAGTTACTCACTCAGTGTTTTTGCGAATTTTATGCTTTTTGTAGCTACCAACTCCTTAAGGTGACAATCGGGATATCTGCCACGCACCGTTTTCTAGGGTGTAGCAGATGCGGTCGTGGAGGCGGTTTTGGCGGCCTTGCCAGAATTCGAAGCGGTCGGGTGTGAGGCGAAAGCCGCCCCAGAATGGCGGAAGCGGAACATCGTCGCCATACTTCGCTCGAAATTCTTCGAATCTTTTTTCTAAAACTTTACGCGAGTCGATCACGCTGCTTTGATTCGAAGCCCACGCCGCGAGTCGGCTTTCGACTGGGCGTGAATTGAAATACTTCTCCGATTCTTCACGTGAGGTTTTTTCGACCGAACCGTACACTGCGACTTGACGATCGATCTGCGGCCAGAAAAAATGAAGAACGGCGTGCGGATTTTTTTCAAGATCGCGTCCCTTCTTGCTTTCGTAATTTGTAAAAAACGCAAAGCCTTCTTCGCCGTAATATTTTAGGAGAACAACTCGAGCCGAAGGGCGTCCGTCTTCGCCGACGGTCGAAATCGTCATAGCGTTTGCGTCGAGAATTTCGGAATTCAGCGCATCTTGCACCCAAGCTGCGAACTGTGTAAACGGACTCGCATCGCAATCGGATTTCGACAATCCTTTTGACGAAAAATTGCGGCGGAGGTCTGCGAGTTCGATTATTATTTTTTCCATTAAAATTAAGAGAACCAATTCGACTCACGATCGGTTCACGGAACTAACGCAAGCACGGCGATTTTTCGCACTTCGTGCTCATTGCGGACAAGAGTGTCCGCGCTCCGTTATATCGTGTGAACGAAGAGGCCGTCCTTTAGTTTTGGTTCGAACCAGGTCGATTTTGGCGGCATTATTTCGCCCATGTCCGAGACGACGAAAAGGTCGTCCATTGTTGTCGCGTAGAGCGAAAAAGCGACGACCGCTTCGCCTGTATCTACCATTTTTTCGAGTTCTGCGTTGCCGCGAATTCCACCGACAAATCCTATACGTTCATCGGTTCGCGGATCGAGGATGGCGAGGATCGGTTCGAGCAGATATTTTTGCAATATCGTAACGTCCAGCCGTTCGATCGGATCGGGCGCTTGAAAATAATCGATCGAAAATTTCAGTTGGTACCATTTTCCGCAAAAATACATTCGAAAAAAACCCGGATCAACAGGAGGCGTGGCGTCGGCTTCAGTCAAGACAAAATACTCACTAATCTTTGCAAAAAATTCGTCGTCGCTCAAGCCGTTCAGATCTTTGACTACACGGTTATACGGCAAAATTCGCAGGTCGTCCGATGGGAACATTCCGGCCATTACAAAATCGTATTGCGCATTGCCGATATCGCTTCCATTTTGCGCTCGCAGAATGTTTCTTGCATCTCGGGCGCTTTCGATCCGATGATGACCGTCCGCAATATAGAGCGATGAAAGGCCGCCGAAGGCCGCAACAAGCTTTTCGGAATTTTCAGCGCGCCAAACGGTATGTCTAATGTTGCTCGCGCAGGTGAATTCGAATATCGGATTTTTACTCGTTGTTTGGGCAACGGCGTTTTGAATTTCGCCGGTTGATTGAAACGCAAGCAAAATCAAGCCAGTTTGCGCACGAAGCGCGACCATGTGAGCGGTGCGGTCTGCAACCTTGTCGGGCCGTGTCCGCTCATGTTTTTTGATAACGCCGCTTTCGTATTCGGCGAGCGAACAGCACGCAACAACACCGGTTTGAGTGTGTGTTTCAGTTTCGAGCCGGTAAACGTAGATCGATTCTTTTTGGTCTTTTACGAGAAAATCGCTCTCGATCAATTCCTCAAGATTACGTTTTGCAGTTTCCAAAACAGCGTTCGAAATAGGATCGACCTTTCGTTCGAAATCTGCTTCGGGCCGCGTCACGCGCAGAAAACTGTTGGGGTTTTCGCGCACGAATTCGCGCGCCTCCGTTTCATACGCAACGTCATACGGGAAGCAAGCGATCGCTTTCGCATTTTCTGAAAGCGGATGTAGAGCTTGAAAAGGCTTGATGAAAACCACGAAATCTCCTAAAAAAATTACTGCTGGAAACCGTTTGAATTAGCCGGTGTTATCGGTTCGACGGGCATCGCAGGCGAGGCTTCGACCGGCCGATTCATATTGTAATTCTCATCCGCCTGCCGATTCTTTTCCTCGATCTCCTGCAGCAATTGGTCGGCCGACGCTTTCTTGTCGATCTTCCATTCGCCATTTTCGAGAACGAAATGGATCGTCTGCCACCGATCATAAGGATCTTTTACATGAAGCGTCGCCTTTTCGCCGTCGATCTTTTCATTTCGATATTCTATCGACCGTTGGCCGTCGGAGAATAGCGTGTCGCGCTTTATTATGTCATCGACCGTCACGCCCTGCGCCTTCGCATCCTGTTCGTGCGTCTTGAGCGTTTCAGCGGAAAGCAGAACCCGCATCGCATTTGTATCTTTCTTCTTTATCGCCTTGATATAAGTCTTGAAAGTTTCGACCGGCGTTGCGGGCGTTTCTTCTCCACCGCAAGCAGCGGAAAGAATCGCAAAGGCTAAAGCCAATATGATCAAATAGTTACGCATTGTATGAATACGGCATAAGCCGAATATGATAAATTGTTCAAAATCAATACTGTCCTAAACGTTTAGATTATCAGATAAAACCAGTAAATCTACTGGGGATAAGGGATGTTTTTAGGTGGTTTCAAAAAAGAACCTCTTGAGATGAAACGGGTATTTTTCTGCGAGGGTCATCGAAGAGTTTATCGAGCCGGTTTCGGAGATTCATTTTGACAAAAATATTCAAACGATTAAATGCTGTGAGATTTGAAAGATGCCATTTAAATAGGCCATCACCTTTCGAGCAGTTGAAAATAGTAATCCCGAAACAGCCGCCAATCGCGGTTTTTGTTTTGATAGCTGATCGTCGATTTCGACAGTGCCCGCCCGATGCCGAGCTCACGTCGGATCATCTTTCGCGAGATCGTCATCAACCGATGAAGCCGTATGGTTGAAGCTACCTTTAATCCGGTCACGGCAAAACCCCGATCATTCAGTTCGATTACAAGATCCGTTGAACTGGGCTCATTTGATATGCGGCTGGTGATAAATGCAAGAACGATATGATCGTACAGCTTGATCACGCGGGTAAGGCACACAGCAGGACGAGCCTTGCTGCTCGAAAGGTCGTCAAAGGGAAATGGAACCCAAACGATCTTATTTTTCATTCGAGATCGGGTTCCCATCGGCCAAAGTATAAATATCTTCGCCCTCGTCTGCTAAGAATTCGAAAGCCTCATTTTTCGCCGCCGCCGCAAGCCATTCGGAATCGCTGACGTCTTCATCAAACAAAACTATCACACGCACCTTCCTGGAAACGGGCGCGGGAATTTCGTCGTCAAGAACTAGTTGACGATTCGGCCCGACCGTAGCTGTTGTTTCGATAGAAGTCAACATTTTCTCAATTCTACATCAAAACACGTAAATCTAATTCTCCTTTCGGTACGGAATTCCAAGTGCTTTCGGTGCCCGCGACAGGCCGATGAAGCCGGCGAGCACGATTATCGTAAGTACATACGGGATCATCTGCACGAACTGCACCGGTATGTCTTCGCCGTTTATCTTTGCCCAAGAAGCTCCTTGTATCTGTATCGAAAGCGCTTCGGTAAACCCAAAGAAAAGACATGCAAGAAGCACTGGTATCGGCTTCCATTTCGCCAGGATCAAGGCGGCTAATGCAATATAACCCCGACCCGCACTCATTCCTTTCGTAAAGAACGACCCTTGCCCGATCGAAAGAAATGCTCCGCCTGCGCCGGCTAACAGTCCGGAAATTATGACGGCGGTGTAACGCATTTTGTTCACGCTGACGCCTGCAGCATCGGCCGCTGCGGGATTTTCGCCGACTGCTCGAAGCCGAAGACCAAATGGCGTTTTGTAAAGAACGTACCAAGCAACGGGAATTAGCGCGAACGCAATAAATGAAGTCCATGGCAGACCATTAACGACTTCGGGCAATAAAAACTGCTTCTCGATTTGTTGTGTTGCCCCTGTTGCGTTGTAAAGCCGACCGCTGATCACCGCCGGAAGCCCAAGCATCAACATGTTGATCGCAAAACCGGTAACAACCTGATCCGCCTCGAATTTGATGACCGCAATTGCAAAAATAACCGCAACTAATGCGCCGGAAAGAACACCTGTCAGGAATCCAATATAAGGGCTGTTCGTCTCATAAGTTACAACGGCTGCCGTAAATGCGCCTGCAAGCAATAAACCCTCAAGAGCTATGTTGATGACGCCCGATCGTTCAGAAAACAGGCCGCCGAGCGAAGCAAAAACCAACGGCGTCGCAAGCCGAATAGTCGAAAAAATAAAAAATAATACTATGAGCAATGTTGCCCAAAAACTTTCACTCATGTCACTTCCTCGAATACCTCTGCAGTGATGCGACAAAGATTATAATAATTGCCTGCAAAACCTCTACAAGATCTTTTGAAACATATCTCGTTTCGATATCGACGAATATCTCGCCGCGTTTCAAAACAGCGAAGAAAATTGCCGCAACAAAAATGCCAAGCGGGTGATTGCGTCCGAGTAATGCTACTGCGATTCCCAAATAGCCCCAGCCGTCGGAAAATCCGTCGTAATATCGGTATCGATAACCGAGCACCTCGCCGATAGCGACCATGCCGGCAAGCGCACCCGAGATCGTCATTGCAATAACGATCTGCTTTTTCGGCGAGATTCCGCCGTATTCCGCCGCGCCCGGATTTTCACCGACCGCACGCAGTTCATATCCCCATTTCGTTTTCCAAAGGAAAATGTAAACCAGAAAACACATCGAGATCGCAAGCAAAAATGCGACACTGAGCGGCACGAAATCGGGCATTCCGGGAATGTATTGGCTGATGCGCGGAATGTGTGCGTTTTGCCCGATCTCGACGGTCTGCATAATCGGATCGCCCGGTATTTTGTAGAAATACTGTGTGAAATAGCTGACAAGCGCGACCGCGATAAAGTTCAGCATTATCGTATTGATAACTTCGTGCGACCCAAACTTCGCCTTCAAAATTCCAGGAATCGCACCCCAGATTCCGCCCGCGACAACCGCCGTAATAACACAAAGCAATATTAGTAAAATCGCAGGCAGGCTGAACCATGACCAATTTTCTTCTTTTCCAAAAATGTTGGCCATCGCACCGCCGAACTTTATCCCAACCCACGCGGTTGCAAATGCCGCAACGTAAAGCTGCCCTTCGGCACCGATATTCAGCAGGCCGCAGCGAAACGCGACGGCGACCGCCAAACCCGTAAAGATCAACGGAGTGGCGATAAAAAGCGTATATCCAAAATCGTTCAGCGAACCGAAAGAATTGCCGACAAGATGATAAAACGTCGTCAAGGGATTATCGCCAATAAGCAACACGATAATGCCGCCGACAACGAAAGCGGCAAGCACTGCCGCAAGCGGCCAGAAAACTTCACGGAGAATTTTCATTTAATTCGTTAAAGTAATTTTGTAAATCCCGCCTGTTCAAAGTGCCGGTCGGTCAACGCCTCCACAATTCCTCGTCGCTCCATCACAAGAAAACTCATACAATCTACAATGCTCCAATCTTTGTCCGCCCGCTTGGAATATAAATCCCAAGCATCGTCGATAAGTTCATTAGTAAGCGCAGCTAACTCGATCCGGCTTGAGGCAATTATTTTTGTCCTTAGCTCAACAGCAACCGATCTGGATCGCGACGGCGACAACATATTGCCAACTTCAATAAGCACGCCTTCATGCGTTATCAGTTTTGTTTCTTCGGTTCGAAAGCGTTCGTAATGTAGAACAGCCTCGGAATGATACTGATCGGATGCGACGACAATTGCTAACCAACCAGAAGTATCGACAAAAACTTGGTTCATTTGTTCTCTATTTTCGGCAGACCGTATAGATAATGATCGACGTTAACAGATAGATCTGAGATCCCAAGATCGATTGCGAGATCCGGTATCGAATCCGCCGGGTCCTCTGTTCCTTCGCCTTCAACTATTATTTCCACGATTGCCCCCTCGTCGAGATCAACCGGACGAGTAGGACGAAACACGCCGTTTTCGTAAATTGCTTCCACTGTATTCATAATGCACCTATTCGAGCGGATATTATGCTGCTTGCATAATATAACCGAGAATTCTCAAAACGTCATCCGAAATCGGACAAAAGGCCGAACTAAAATTCATGATCGACCGAAAAATTCATATTTGAAAAAAAGAGACTCAGATTTTATTATGCGTATGGACTAATTATTTAGTCCCTGTGTCTGGTTTTGTAACGATGGACATAGTAGTGGAGAGAAGTATGGAGGTTTTGGTCAGCGTCTCGGCGTCTTTGATGTAAGATAAATGTATGCGATTCGACCGATTTACAATTCGCGGCCAGGAAGCCGTGCAGGAAGCCATCGGCGTTGCCGAGAAGAATGAGAACCAGCAGGTTGAGCCGGAGCATATTTTGATCGCGATGCTCGAACAAAAGGAAGGCGTTGTGAAACCGATCTTGGGGAAGATCGGCGCGAATCCGGCGGCAATTTTGATAGAGCTTCAGGATGTAATCGGAAAATTTCCAAAGGTTTCCGGCGGGCAGCAGTATTTCAGCTCACGGACGAACACGATCTTTCAGGACGTGCAAAAGATCGCCGAGAAGATGGAGGACGAATATATTTCGACCGAGCATCTTTTGCTTGCTGTCGCCGAAGAAAAACAGGGCGAAGCCGGGCGAATTCTGCGCTCAAACGGCATCACGAAAGACGACCTTGAAAAGGTCATCACCGAAATGCGCGGCGGCAGTCATATAAAAGATCAAAATGCGGAAGAAAATTTTCAGGCGCTCGAAAAATACGCGCTCGACCTGACAGAACGGGCACGCAAAGGCAAGCTCGATCCGGTGATCGGCCGCGATGATGAAATTCGGCGCACGATACAAATTCTTTCACGTAGAACGAAAAATAATCCTGTTTTGATCGGCGAACCGGGCGTTGGCAAGACCGCGATAGTCGAAGGCTTGGCACAGCGAATCGTTTCAGGCGATGTTCCGGAAACATTAAAAAACAAACGCCTTGTCTCGCTCGATCTCGGTTCGATGCTTGCCGGTGCAAAATATCGCGGCGAATTCGAAGACCGTTTGAAAGCGGTTTTGAACGAGATCGAAAAGGCCGAAGGACAGATAATTTTATTCATCGACGAGATGCACACGCTTGTCGGCGCCGGCGCGTCGGAGGGAGCGATCGACGCTTCGAATATGCTAAAGCCGGCACTGGCGCGAGGCACGCTGCGGGCAGTCGGTGCGACAACGCTTAACGAATATCAAAAACACGTCGAAAAAGACAAGGCTCTCGAACGCCGATTTCAGCAGGTTTATATCGGCGAACCGACGGTTGAGGACACGATTGCGATTCTAAGAGGCTTAAAGGAACGCTACGAAGTGCATCACGGCGTGCGTATTAAAGATGCTGCGATAGTCGCGGCGGCAACGCTTTCAAATAGATACATCACAGACAGATTTTTGCCGGACAAGGCCATCGATCTGATCGACGAAGCCGCATCACGCATTCGCATCGAGATCGATTCGCTTCCGCAGGAGATCGACGTTCTTGAACGCGAGATATTGCAGCTTGAAATTGAAAAGCAGGCGCTGTCGCGCGAGACCGATGCTAAATCGAAAGAGCGGCTCGACGACATAGAAAAGCGCATCGCCGATCTGCAGGAAAAGTCTTCTGCGATGAAGGCGAAATGGCAATCGGAAAAAGAAGAGATCGAAAAAATGCGCACTGCGAAAGGGCAGCTTGAGCAGGCAAAGCTCGAGCTTGAACAGGCCCGGCAGGCGGGCGATCTTACAAAAGCCGCCGAGCTTCAATACGGCAAAATTCCCGAGATTGAAAAGGTTTTGGAAAAGGAACAATCGCGGCTCGCCGAGCTGCAGACCGACGGCGTTTTTCTAAAAGAAGAGGTCGATGAGGAGGATGTTGCCGAGGTCGTTGCAAAGTGGACAGGCGTTCCGGTTTCGAAAATGCTCGAGGGCGAGATGCAAAAACTCGTCGCAATGGAAGCGAATTTGAGCAAGCGCGTGATCGGTCAGGACGAAGCTCTTCAGGCAGTCGCGAACGCCGTGCGGCGCGCAAGAGCCGGTTTGCAAGACCCTAATCGTCCGGTCGGTAGTTTTATATTCCTGGGGCCTACTGGCGTTGGAAAAACCGAGACGGCGCGTGCGTTGGCTGAATTTTTATTCGACGACGAGCGTGCGATGGTGCGGCTCGATATGTCCGAATATATGGAAAAGCACGCGGTCGCGCGAATGATCGGCGCGCCGCCGGGATATGTCGGTTATGAAGAAGGCGGGCAATTGACCGAGGCCGTTCGGCGGCGACCGTATTCCGTCGTTTTGTTTGACGAGATCGAAAAGGCGCATGCGGATGTGTTCAACGTGCTGCTCCAAATCCTGGATGATGGACGTCTGACCGACAGCAAGGGCCGCGTTGTCGATTTTAAGAACACGGTCTTGATTATGACCTCGAATCTCGGCTCGCGCACGATTCAGGCATCAGCGGAAAATCCGCTTGCCGATCATGATATCAAGACGGACGTGCTGCAAGTGCTTCGCGATCATTTCAAACCGGAGTTTTTGAACCGCATCGATGACATCGTCGTGTTTACGCAGCTCAGCCGTGATGAGATCGCACACATCATCAACATTCATCTTGAAAAGCTGCGGGCGAATTTGGCGGAACGCGGCATCACGATCGAATTGGATCAAACTGCGAAAGATCTGCTGGTGCAGGAAGGCTACGATCCGGTTTACGGCGCGCGGCCTTTGAAACGGGCGATACAATCGATGATTCAAAATCCGCTGGCGGTGAAGCTGCTCAATGGCGAGATCGGCAGCGGGCAGACGGTTCGAATATCGGCGGAAAATGGCGAATTGAAATTCGCATCTCCTATTGCGCAAGCCCGCGCGTAAGCAAGGGCGATATCGGGACACGACGTTGAATGTATCGCCCTTGCTTACACGCTGGCTTCTGCAATTTGGTTTCGGCGGTTAGAATCGATTTAGATGTTTAGAAAGAAAGAGATGAGCGAAACGG
>JBOGOW010000056.1:0-13880 GCA_050748285.1 Pyrinomonadaceae bacterium | reverse complement strand
CAGTCTTTTCGCGCCCTTACTTCGTGCGGGCTTCTGCAAAGGCGGGCTTGTGCATTGGCGGTCGCTCGTCCGCTGTAAAAAACCCGAACCGCGAATTCACACGCGCATGACACAAAAAAATTCACTAACTTAAGTTACAAAGCGCTAGGTCATCGATGCAAGTTTAGCTTAGTTGCTGTGCATCGTCTAAGTTCAAATCAATTCGGCGTGCAACTAAAGTCATCGAACTTTCCTCACATGAATGTTATCATTTTGGGTAGGGTTATTACCTCAAGGGAGAATCTACGTGGGCATTAAGCATTCAACTTTTATTATAGCCATTTTCATATTTGCCGCATTCACCGGAACCGGGCTTGGGCAGGACAAGACTGTCGCAAAGAGTCTTCCGGGCACTTCGCCAAAGTCCGATATTAAATCACCAAGGGTGACAGTTGACACCATCGAGCAGGATTTTCGAGAGGCGCTTGCGGTCATCGAACAAAATCACAACGTCGGCAAAAAGATCGATTACAACGAAGTTTTTAAATCATCGATCGACGGAATGCTGCACACGCTCGACCCGCATTCTAATTATTTCGACGCGAAAGAATTCGAGCAGTTCCGAACCGAACAGAGTTCGCGGTATTACGGCATCGGCGCGACCATCGGCGACCTTACCGATCCGAACGGAAAGGTGATCGCAACCTATATTCGCGCCACTTTCGATGGCGCTCCGGCTCATCGGGCCGGCCTAAAATACGGTGACAAGATCGTTGAAGTAAATGGCACTAATGTACTCGGGAAAGCGTTTCCGGAAGTACGAAATCTGCTTCGCGGACCTCGCGGCACGGCGGCAAAGCTCATTATCGAACGCCACGCAACCGGCAAACGTGAGAATATTGAAATCATCCGCGACGCCGTTCCGCAGCCCTCTATCGGTGAGGCATATATGATACGCCCGGGCGTCGGCTATATCGGAATGACCGGCGGCTTTAATCAAACAACATATGCCGAATTTGTCGATGCGATGCGGACTTTAAAGGCAAAAGGAATGACGCAGCTAGTGCTTGACCTTAAAGATAACGGTGGCGGCCTGGTCGGGCAGGCATATCGCGTCGCAAATGCGTTTCTTTCGACCGGCCAAACGGTGTTTACTCAAAAAGGCCGCATACAAGGAGTTACGGAACCATATCGCGCCGATAATCCGAAGCCGGAAACCCTGCCCGTCGTTGTGCTTGTAAACCGCAATTCGGCTTCGGCCTCAGAAATTCTTGCGGGTGCATTGCAGGATCACGACCGGGCATTGATCGTCGGCGAAACGACGTTCGGCAAGGGACTCGTGCAAAATCCGTTTGTTTTGGATTATGGTTCGATGCTGTTGCTTACTATCGCAAAATACGAAACGCCTTCCGGGCGATTGATCCAGCGCGATTATTCGGATGGAAATCTTTACGATTACTACACCGGCGGCGGTGTTGGACGAGAGGATGATGAGGAAGAAGCAACGCCAAAAGGCCCCGAATCCAAGACCGATACCGGTCGAACGGTTTACAGCGGCGGCGGCATTACGCCCGACGTTTCGGTAAAGCCGAACACCATCTCGATCGAACTGGACCGCGAACAACGGAAGCTAAATGTACCTGTTTTCGCCTTTGCGATGGATGTAGCATACGGCAAAGTTGCCGGCTTCGATACTTTCAAAGTGGATAAACCCATTACATTTGGTTACGACATCGACGCAAAAGATTTTGCCGTTTCGGAAGCGCTTTATCAGGCTTTCAAAGCGTACGCAGTTGCGAAATACAAATACACGCCGGCCCAGATCGATAAACATCGCAAATTCATCGAACGCGGTCTGAGAGCCGAATTGGTCACCGCCGCTTACGGAACAACGACCTCTTTACAGGTCTTTAAAGACCTCGACAACCAGCTTTCAAAGGCTATCGAACTTTTGCCGCAGGCAAAGCAGCTTGCCATTGAAGGCGCGAAAGCAAAATCCAAAGCCGCGACCGCACGGCAATCGATGAATCAATAGGCTCGGATAAAGATTAAGAGTTTTCTCCACTAAATTACACAAAAAACCACGAATCAGGAGAAATCCTTTTTCGTGTTTTTTCGTGTATTTAGTGGGTAAAAACTCGCGACAACTAAACCAACCACGTAACCAAATGATATAACCCGTAAATCCCGCCGGCCAGAGCGACCAACAAAATAAAAATCAGTGCTCCAATGACGAGTTTGAATCGCCGATAACGCTTGTCATCGGGCGGCGAAAGTTGATTCTGCGGAAAATATGGCGGCGGTCTGTTCATAACTACAGTTTCTGGTTTTAACTTTCTAGTTTCTAGTTTCTTGTCTCGAAACGCAAATCGTGAAAAAACAAGGAACTCGAAACGCGGAACTCGAAACTCGAAATTATCTTGGTATCGGCTGCTCGATATTCGCAAGGCCGTAAGCAAGCACCGCCATTACAGAACCGTTTTCTGCCAACTGCTTTGGGTCGATCTTATCGAACGTATCCGCAGCAGTATGGTGATAATTGAAATAGGTTCTTTGATCGAACCACGGCGCAAATGACGGAACGCCTGCCCGCGTCAGCGGCCCAATGTCTGCACCAACGCCTTGCTGCATCTGTGATTGCCCCGCCCCTTGTGTGCGAAGAATATTCGATAGCGGAGCGAAAAACGGCATCGCTTCCGGCTTTCCGGCAAAATAAAAACCCAATGGATGCGACGCGCCAAGATCGCTTTCGATCGCGGCGAAATGATTCACATAATTTGCTTTCTCTTCCTCCGCATATCCGTTGCCGCCCGCCGAACCGTTTTCTTCATTCATGAACGCGATCACGCGAATGGTGCGTTTTGGCTTTAATTTCAATTGTTTCAAAAGAAAAAGAACCTGCATCGAAACCGCGACGCCGCACGCATCATCGAGAGCTCCTGTACCCAAATCCCACGAATCGAGATGTCCTCCGACAACCACGATCTCGTCCGGATGTTCGCTTCCCTTTAGATCACCGATTACATTGTAGCTAACAGCATCAGGCAGCTTCTTTGGTGTTAAAAGCAGCCGAATGCGAACCTTGCCATCCTTGGCCAAATGTGCGATCAAGTCGCCGTCTTCGTACGAAACTGCGGCGGCTGGAATTAGCGTAACCCCGTCCTCGTAACGCATCGCTCCGGTGTGAGCAAGCCGATTTTGCGAGCCGCCGGCAGAGCGAACCAAAACACCGACCGCACCAAGCCGCGCAGCCGCGATCGCACCGCCGCCGCGAAACTGGACGGCCTGTCCATACGCCGCACCGCCAAAACCGCCGTCGGCCAACTGTTTGTCAAACTTGTCATTGAATAAAACGATCTTCCCTTCCACGCCTTTTCTGCCCAACGCATTCAGTTCGTCATAGCTGTTTACCACGACGATCTCAGAAACAAGTCCTGCATCGAGCGTCGCAATGCTGCCGCCGAGCGCGGTGAGCACGATCTTTTGCGTCGTTCCCGGTGCCATTCCGGTCCACTCGACCAGTTCGCCTTTTTCCTCGCCGCGAACCCAATGCGGAACCATCACCTTCTGCAATCGAACATCGAGGCCGAGTTTCTTCATCTCCGCCGCGACATACTCGACAGCACGCTGCGCCTGAGCCGAACCCGAAAGCCGCGGACCAATGTTGTTCGATAAATACGCCGTTTGCAGATATGCGTAATCGCTTGCCAAAGCCGCTTTTTGCAGACCACGCAGATCACGAAGCGTCGCGTCAGAATAAAGCTGCGGTGTTGGCGCAGTTTGCTGTCCGAATGAGAACCCGACAAAAATGCAATAAAGGATCGGCGAAAAAATAACTTTCCAATTCATGCTTAAATCTTATCCTAAACACCCCTATTTCCGCGAAGCAGCTTCAAGTCAATTCGAATCGGGTTCTTATTACTTCGTGCGTTTTTGTGTGTTTTAGTGGATTATGTTCTTTGCTTTTATTTATTTTTTTATTGTCATCCACGAAAATACACAAAATAACACAAAATGAATTAATTAAATTGTAAAATGTCGATGTTGGAGCTCCGAATGATCTTTTGTAACTCTTTAGACGTTCTACGTTTAAGACATGTTGTGCAATAATAATTTTGAAATTTCTATCCGACTAAAAGGTAGTCGCGCTCTAACTCTAAGTGCAACATATTTTATAAAAAATCATGAAAGAATGTTGCATGACAAATAGATACCATCATCTGACGCTTGAAGAGCGTACACTGATTCAAACTCAGCTTCAACTGGGATTCAAACCCGCCGCGATCGCGGCGGGTTTGAATCGGCCGCGATCATGCATAACCCGCGAACTTGCCCGAAATGGCTGGGCGACTCCGGCTGCTGTCCGACCGGTTGGACGACCGCCGCTCGCCGGCGGCTATTGCTCCCGGCGGGCCAACGGGCGGGCGGTCAGGCTAGCCGCCGTCCCGCGTGTGCCTCGTAAGCTGGTGGCCGGTAATGCACTGTGGACACGAGTCACCGACGGTTTGCGGCAAGGCTTATCACCCGAACAAATTGCTGGTATGCTGGGGCGTATGAACGAGCCCGTCCGCCTATCTCACGAAACTATTTACCAGGCCATCTACGTCATGCCGAGAGGCGTTTTGCGTACCGAGATGATCTCCTTTCTCCGTTTTGGTCACGCTAAGCGTCGTCCGCGGACACGAGGCCAGGATCGCCGTGGTCAGATTCCCAACATGACCAGCATTGACCAGCGTCCTGCCGATATCGCTGACCGCCTCGTCCCGGGACACTGGGAAGGCGACCACATTAAGGGCAAAGGCAATCGATCTCAAGTCGGCACTCTCGTCGAACGAAAGACCCTCTACGTCGCTCTCGTCAAACTCTTGAGCGGTACCGCTGAGGCCACTGCTCAAGGCTTTGCAACCGTTCTTGGCCGCTTTGATGTCGATATGCTCCGCTCGCTTACTTACGACCAGGGCCGCGAAATGACTCGCCATGAAAAACTCACCCAAACTACCGGAATCAAGGTCTACTTCGCTCATCCTCACAGCCCATGGGAACGCGGCATCAACGAAAATACCAATGGCCTTCTTCGCCAATATCTGCCAAAAGGCTCCGACCTTTCCACCCACTCTCAGCAGCAACTCGACGATATCGCCTGGAAACTCAATACCCGCCCTCGTAAATCTCTCGCCTGGAAATGCCCCGCCGAACTCTTCCTTCCAAAAGGTGCTTTTGACTTTAATGCCTTCTGGTCTGTTAAACTACCCTCGGTTGCACTTGAACCTTGAAACCGCCCATCATAATAGCGTGGTTTTCGGCGACGAGTTCTTCGTGCGTTTCGCCGTGCAGATTTGTGGCGCGTTTCCAGATGCGGTTGTGGCGTGTATGGCCGCCCCAGATTTGAGTTTTGATAAGGTGATCGGTTTCGAATATTTCGTACTTGAATTCGGGTTCGCGCACCGCGAGCAGTTCGCCGTTCAGATATTCATCGTCGAGCCAGAGTTTAATTTGAAACGAGTCGTTTGTGTCGTTTCGAAGCTGCAGATCGATGTAGTTATATGCAAGCGTCGCACCGCAGGCGAAGGGAATAGTTCGATTGACGTCGGGGAACACGTCGAAGCTGTGGCGATAGCGTTCGGCGACGGTAAGCGGCGAATGGAGCGCCATCCAATAGAGCAGATTTCCAAGATGGCAAAGCCCGCCGCCGATGCCTTTTTCGATCTTGCCATTGTTGAGCACAAGCCCTTCGAGAAAGCCGCGCGAAGCGGTTGGCCGCCCGACAACCCGCCAAATCGAAAATATTTCACCCGGCCGGATTACGACGCTGTCGATCTTTTCGATAGCAAGCCGCAGATTTGTGATCTTGTTGTGCTGCAGATACATTTCAACTTCCTTTAGCGGCCGCAGCAGCATCGAACGGTGGCGAAAGACCGAGTGGCGGAGTATCGTGTTCGGCTCGACGCAGGCAAAATTCTTTCGGTCGGCAAACCATTTCAAACGGCGCTTTAGGACGTAATACTCGCTTCCAAGCGCCTTGCGCAGTTTACTCCGTTCGTGTGGTCGTTCTATCTGACGATTTGTCATCTTAACGAGAGGTTAAATCAAATCACGCATTCTATGCGAGCGTTTTGCGTTCAACAAAACGAATATCGGCAGGGTCAAAAAATTTGTTGACCCATTTACCGGTATCATCCAGTTTTTTCGGGGTTTGATTCGGCTGGCCGACGTCTGGTTCACGCACGGAGCGAAAGTTGTAATGGTCGGTCAAACGCATTGCCTCGATAGCAAATGCGGTCGCAACATCCTGATTTTTTATACAAATCAAATTGTCGCCGTTTGCCTTTTCGCCGCCGAGAGCAAGATTGGACGAGCCGCAATATACACGGGCCGAAGATTTATTGAAATTAGTGATTACGAATTTGTGGTGGATAGCGTGACCGGGCAGATTCGGTTCGGTTTTGAACGGAGGCGGCAGTTCGCGCTTTGCTTTTTTCGCGTCGATCAAGAGGCCGTTCTTTCTGCCGGGTTTGTATAGCGAAATATCGCCGCTCGAATTATCGGTAACGCCATAGGTGTAGATCGCATCGTTTTTATGCAGATCGCGGAGCGCGCGTATCAGGCTGCCGGTGCTGTTATCGCCCATCTCCATAACGGCGAAAAGCACGCTTTTTGTCGATGGCTTTTGGATGTGCTCGGTGATCGTATCGAGCAGATTTTGCGCATACGGTTCGTCGTGCGGGGAAAATTCGATCTCGGTCCGCGGAAGGCCGCTGCCGCTGAATACCTTGGTATTGGTTGCAAAAATCGACGGGCGAAACGTGCCTGCTTTGCCGTCCTGCCAACAAAAATTGAATACGTCCGAATAATATTTCGCAACGTCCGCTCGGTCGTAGATGATAACGTGGTTAGCGTTGACACACAGACCCGTAACCGCGAAATTTGTCGAGCCGGTCAGCACGCGAACAGCGTTTCCGTTTTTCTTCAGGATAATAACCTTGCAATGCGAATAGCGGCCAAAACGGCAGCGAAAAACTTCGGCTCCTGCACCAGCAGCAGCGATAAACCGCTGCTCGAAATCGTCTTCTTCGGAAAGGTTTGCGGCTCCCGCTGCCGTAGTGTGGAGCGCAGCGTTATCGAGAATAATTTTTATACGCCCGACGGCAGCAAGCTGCAGGCAGCGTTCGGCAACGCCCGGATCGTTAAGGTCGTAGGCGAACATCTCGATCTCGGTGGTTCCGTCGCCGATCGCTTCGTCCAATAGATCGTAAACTTGCTGCCGAGCCGTGTATCCCAGCCAGATGTACATATCTTCGTAAGTGAAATCATGGCCGTTCTTGTTGCCGGCTTTGCGCGTCGTGTCGAAAAGCCAATTTGCACCTGTTGCATCGTTGGGTTTAAGACGTGTGTTCGCACCGAAATGATTGGCATACGCCTGCGATTTCATAAACGCGCGCGTAAAGCCGACGCCGATTCCGCCCTTTTGAAAATCGCCTACGGGCAGCGTGACGCTCACGGTTTTTGCTGCGTCCAGCGGCAAGAGCGTTTTGTTTGCATCAAAAAAACGCGGCGTCGCGTGGTAATCCCAATTGCCGAACGGAACCGGAACCTGCGAAAAACTGCCCGGAAAATGCACCCATTTGAAGGCTTGAAACGGCGAATCGACGGACGATGTGACGCCGTCCGTTCCTGCAAAATTTATTAGATTTTTCAACGGTGTTCTTGGCTTTCCCGGCCCCGTGTATTCGAGAGTGAAACCGGCCAACGAATCGTCCACGGGCTTTTGATCGAGATCCATCGTCAGCAGCGTCATTTGCGCTCCACGATATGCCTTAAATGAAAAGCCGCTTTTTTTGTCCTTTGCAAACATTTTGCCTCCTCGTGAACCGCATAGCCTGCGGTTTTCTTGAAAAACTAAAGCGAGTGGTGGAATTCGCCCGAATTGTATCACGACTTCAATATGCGTGGAGGACTAAAGTTACGGTGCCGGCATACTTCTTTGTGTGCTCTGTGAAGTTTTCTCGGTGGACTCTGTGTTTAGTGGCTTTTTTAACACAAAGACCACAAAGCAAAACTCACAGAGTTCACAAAGAAAAAAATCTAATAACTGACGCCGCAACATTAGTCCACTATCTAAGTATGCAGGTCGGCATTTTTTACCGCGATGATTTCAGCGGCGATAGAAACGGCGATCTCTTCAGGTGTGCGGCTGTTTATCGGGAGTCCGATAGGTGTGTGAATTCGTCCAAGTTTTTCTTTTGAAAAACCATCTTTCGCCAAAGCCGCGAGCAGCGTTTTCATTTTCGCTTTGCTGCCAAGAACGCCAAAATATTTAAATTCGTGATCGATCAACCGACGGATCACAACCTCGTCCGATTTGTAGCCGAGCGTCATCACAACGACGTATGTGTTCGGGTCGGATGCGATCTCGCCGCCGATGTCTTCATAGTTTTCGATGATCTTTATTTCATGAGCAAAACGGTTTTTGTCGATTGTGTTCAATTCCGGCCGATCATCGAAGATCGAAATATGAAAATCCATCTTCGACATCAGCCCACTCAACGCAAGCGCACAATGCCCGCCGCCGATGATGACAAGACTGTTTTTATATCCGAGTTTTTCTTCGTAAAGAAATTCTGTATCGGAATTCTTTTCGAAATAGAAGGCTCGAACTTCGCCTTTACGCGGAGTTTCGCCCTTACTTCGTGCGGGCTTCTGCATTGCGGCACTCTCGTTTAGAAGTGCGTTCCTGCCCGCGTTCGGAGTTTCGCTTTCGTTTGGAGTTCCGCCTTCAGGCGGCCCAATGCAAATTGTTTCAGGTGTGATTTGCAACTTTTTGCCGCCTCGTTTTTTGATAATGTCAATGATCGCTTCGACCGTTTTCAAATCACTCTCGTCGAGCTGTTTAAAAATAACCGTTTGCTTGCCGGAGCAGATCATTCCGCTGGCATTCGCTGCGTCCTTGCGGTGAACTTGATTGACCAAGAACCCGGTCGCTACTGCTCCCGGTTCTGACAAAACTACTTTGGCTCGTTCAACGAGAGCCACCTCCATCACGCCGCCGCCGATGCTGCCAAACAGTTCGCCATCTGCTCCTACGGCCATTTTGTAACCAGCGCGTCCGGGGCTGGAGCCGAAACTTTCGGCGACGATCATTAGGACTACGCTCTGGCCTGACTGCAATCGTGAGGATGCGAAACGCCATATTTCACTGTCATTCGGCATCTGGCTGCATTCGCTCCATGGCGATCTCAACCGCCGATTTTATTTCGCCGCGTAAACTTTTCTCAAACTCCTCGCGAAAGTCTTCCAGCAACGGAAGATCAACAAAATCTTTTTCTCGTCCTGATGCTTTCTTGCTTGCAATGATGTCGCGGATGTTGGCGACCGGCAGACCCTCGACCATGTGTCGACGTGCTTTGGCGAATTCAAAGCTCTCAATTCCGTCCGGCGCGAAAATCAGATCAAGATCGAATGGCCCGTCTTTCAGCTGCACAAAGTCTTTACCGCTCAAAATGTCTGTTCTAATCGCATCGGTCACATTGAACCCAAGCACGCCGAGAGCATCGATTATTTTTTTCGGGTTCTCGGTATCCTTCTTTACGAAGATGTCCACGTCCTGCGTCGCTCCCGGATAACCAAGAATAATCGCACCGCCTTTACCTAGGAAAAGGTATTCAACCCCATTCCTGGAAAAAGCCTCTGCGATCTTTTGAGTTTGCGGGAGCTCGAAGTAGCGTCGCTGACTTTCAACCATTGCTCTTTGCGATCTTATAACCCAAGTATCTGGGCAACGCTCGATCTGCCCATTCACGATATTCTTTTACGGTATCAAAACTCCGGTACGCGACATCGTCCAGCACGGGCTTGTATTTTCGAAAGAATCCGTACTCGATCCGGTCCGCCAAAGGCCGTTTGAGTTGTCTGCGGCATTGTTCCCTAAAATCGTCCATCGACGCTATTTTACAACATATTCATTCATGGCTGTAAAGATTCGTCAAAACCTTTTCCGGTGTAAAGGGCAGGTCGAATGGCGGCGAGCATTCGGTGAACGCTTTCACAGCATCTCTGATCGCAAAATACGCGGCGATGCCGTACATCAGCGGAGGTTCGCCGACTGCTTTTGAATTAAAGATGGCGAGGTTTTCACGCGTGGTTTCGAGCGGTAGAATTGCGATCTCTTTCGGGACTGAATAAATGTCAGGGACCTTATAGGTCGAGAGAGCATTTGAACGAAGTTTGCCTTTGTCGTCATAAACAATCTCTTCCATCGTAACCCAGCCGAGCCCCTGAACGATGCCGCCCTCGATCTGGCCGTTATCGACTGAGGTGTTCATCGACGAACCGAAATCGTGGCAGCATTTTACATAATCGACCTCGTATCTCCCGCGAAGACAATCGACCGTAACGCCGACGATCGCCGTTCCGTAAACGTGATACGCGAACGGATGCCCACGTGCCGTTTCCCAATCGAAATTGATTCCGGGCGTCGCGTAATGCGAGTGTTCGCTTAGGTTTGCGCGGCGAAGATGCGATTCCATCACCAGCCGCTGCCAATCAAGATCGGTCTTTTCGCCATCACGAAAAACGAAACCTTCAGTAAGAGTGACGCCTTCGGGCGTTCCTTCCGTAAGTTCCGCAGCAACATCTTTCAACCTCGCAAGTATCACCTCGCACGCCATCTCTGTCGCTTTGCCATTAAGATCGGCGGCGGCGGATGCGGCGGTCGGCGACGTGTTTGCGATGCGAAGCGTGTTGGTTGTATGAACCTTTACCTTTTCTATCGGCAGACCAAAAACTTTTGCCGCCACCTGTGCAATTTTCGTGTTCACGCCCTGCCCCATTTCGACCGCGCCGGTCGAAACGGCGACGCTGCCATCGGTGTAAACATGAACCAGCGAGCGCGCCTGATTCATCGGGGTTTTTGTGAATGAGATGCCGAAACAGACAGGCATTGTCGCAACGCCTTTTTTGAAATATTTCGAAGCTGCGTTAAATTCGTCCGCTTCTTTCTGCAGATGTGCAAAATCATATTTCGCATCGCCTTGTTCCCAGGATTTTATCGCCTCGCTTTCGGCCTTCTGACCGTATGGAAATTCGTTACCGTTGTCGATCAGATTAGCGCGTTGGATCTCGGACGCGGCAACACCGAGTTTTTCCGCAGCGTGTGCGATTGCCGATTCGATAACGAACATTCCCTGCGGCCCGCCAAATCCGCGAAACGCCGTATTCGGCGGCAGATTTGTGCGGCAGCAGTATGCGGTCGCGGTTACGTTCGGAATGAAATAGCTATTCGTGCAGTGAAATAAGGTGCGTTCGAGTACCGGCGGTGAAAGGTCGCAGCTTGCTCCGGCGTTTTGATAAAAAGTCGCTTCATACGCGATGATCTTCAAGTCTTTATCCAGCCCGATCTTGTAGTCGGACGAATACGGATGTCTCTTGCCGGTCATCCGCATATCTTCCATCCGGTGGAGAGCGTATTTTACCGGCCGTTTCGTCAACTGCGTACCCACAGCACAGATCGCCGCCCACGCATTTGCCTGATCTTCCTTGCCGCCAAATCCGCCGCCGAGCCGCTGCACATCGACCTCCACGTGATGCATCGGCAAACCAGTTACGCGGCAAACCGCCCGCTGCACGGCCGTCGGTCCCTGCGTCGATGAGTAAATTCTTAGCCCGCCGTTTTCCGTCGGCACGGCATACGCGCCCTGCGTTTCGATATAGAGATGTTCTTGCCCGTTCTGCTCGGTGCGGCCCTCGAAAATATGTTCGCATTTTTTGAATGCTTCGTCTGTATCGCCCAACTTGAATTTCTTTGGCGGAACGATCAGATCGCCATTCGCAGCTGCGACACACGGGTCAAGAACGGGTTTAAGCAATTCGATCTCGACCTCTATTTTCCGTGCAGCTTTCCGTGCAAGCTCTTCGGATTCGGCTAACACGATAGCGATCGGTTGACCCTGAAAATGCACCTCGTTTTCGGCAAGCAATGGCTCGTCGGGCACGATGCCGCCGATCTGATTTTCGCCGATCAGATCTTTCGCGACTATGATCCGGAAAACACCTTCGCAATCTTCCGCCTCGCTGAGGTCGATCGTTTTTACCTTTCCATGCGCAACCGGCGAATCGAAAACACACGCAAACAGCGTCCCGTAAACAAGCGGAATATCGTCGAGATAAACGCTCTCGCCGCGAACGTGTGATTTTGAATCGAGATTATTCAATGAGTAGGCAGTGACGGAATCTAACAACCTCAAAACGATCTCTAAACGCTTTCTTCTTTCGGAATCCCTGCTTTCTTTTTACCGTTCAATCGGCCGAATGTTTTTTTGGAAACAGGAACACCGGCTTTGCCAAGCACTTCATTTGCCTTTTCAAGTTTTTCGGGAAACAGAACCTTATAGTTGAATTTTTCCAAACTGTTGTCGATTTTCACAATCGGCTTTTTCGATTTGTTCAATTCCTTGATGGTCATATCACTTTCTCCTGACAAGAAATGCGTCGTAGTCGTCACGTTTTGTAAACACCACCCACGCACCATTTTCCAAACCAAAGACTTCAAAATCTTCGAGAATTTCGTCGAGGTTGTTCGAAATGCCCATTCGGTAAAGCCTGGTTCTTGCCCTCGTGTTTCCGGCTGCGTAAACCCAAACATTCGGATACCTTTCTGTAAAAGCATAAACCGTCGCGGCAACGGTTGCAAGAACTTTACGGCTATCGCTATTGTTTGAGATGACGGTATCGTCGATCTGGTTTGATGTCGAATCCTTGTCTCCAAAACCCAGATTGAAAATTCCTTTGAAATTGGTTTCGCTGTATTGAACGATCTTCGGAATCCGTCCTTTCGGCCCTTCGCTGACAAACTCAAAAACCGTTAGGCTCTTTTCGGATGTGAGTTCGTAGCGTTCGAATTTAAGCATAATGTCCGTAAAACTTTAGTTTGACGCCAACCGGCTGTAAATCAAACAAATTGAAGTTTGTTGGACATCAGACTCGCCGCGAACCTGTGAATGTGAGTCAATGTTACGCATTACGCTTGATCAATAACGAGCAAAGCCCACCAATCAGCCCGAAAATTGTGGCAAGTATAATTACAAATACGATCGTCAACGCAATAAATATTGCGTTCATCTCAACATCCAGTTTGCCTGGCCCGAGGTTCCACGAGATCGCCCACCCAACGGTCGATTCAGCAAGCCCGAGCATTGCTCCTGCAATTGTCCCAAAATACCAGCGAGATGTCCGCCCAACGAGAAAACCAAAAAGTATATACAGTAGAAAGGAACCAACAGAGAAAAATCCATATGAGATGCCTGTACTAGATGAGATGAAAGCGGAGATGAAATCATAGATAACGATCCCAAACATCCCTGCCAACGTTAGGGTAAGAGTCTTTTTCATATTTTGAATACCTCGAAAAAATGGGCGCTGAAAAGCTGTCTGAGCAGCAGCCGTTTATAATCTGTCGAGCCGCGAATGTCGGAGATAGGTGAGATCTCGGACTGCATTATTTCGTTCGCAGCAGCGATGGTTTCGGCGTTGATCTGTCTGCCTTCAAGAAACCGAGATGTTTCTTTCAAATAATGCGGTATCGGCGCGACGCCGCCGGCGGAGACGTGGGCTTCAATAATTGTCCGCTCGACATCTGTCCCAAGGTCCGAGCTGTAAGAGGAGCGTTTACTTACGTGCGGGCTACTGACACCGAGTTCGCCCTTTAACACGGGCGGTGTCCAGCCGATGCCGGGCGTGCTTTCTACGCGTAGCGAGATGGCGGTGTTTACGGTTGCGATGTCGAGGTATGTGCGTTTGCAGACCTTTTCGAAATTGAAATAAAAATCGCCGCCGGGTTTGCGGAATTTGATCGTTGTAATGAACTCGTGATCGGTCATCGCGAGTTTTTTGTAATCGATATACAGATT
>JBOGOW010000055.1:0-13910 GCA_050748285.1 Pyrinomonadaceae bacterium | reverse complement strand
CTCTACTACTATTTACTTTCTCGCAGCTAATTAAATGACAGAGAAATCAAATGAAGAAGAGATGATCTTCAATGCGGATGAGACGGATCGATTAATCGCCGAATCGCTTGCGAAGCTCGACGCTATTGCGTTGGGAATTTCCATAGGCACTCTATTCGCGTTAGTAATTTTTCTTGCAACAAACATATTAATTCTTAAAGGCGGCGATGAAATCGGTCGAAATCTATCTCTGCTGAACCAGTATTTTATTGGCTACGATGTCTCGTTTTGGGGAAGTTTGGTTGGATTAGTTTATGGCTTTGCGACCGGGCTTGTTCTGGGCTTCCTGATAGCGTTTTTGCGAAATTTCATTGTTAGCGTTTACATGCATATATTAAGGCTCAAGGGAAGCATGTCCGCAATAAATGACTACATTGATAACCCGTAGTATTTCAGACGTTTCAGAATGCAGAAACCCGAAAAAAAGAAAAAAGTAGTAATAATCGGAGCCGGCCCGGCGGGACTTACGGCCGCATACCAACTGTGCAAAGAAGGAGTAGAATCGGTCGTTCTCGAAAAAGACGAAGTTGTCGGCGGCATATCCAGAACAGTCAATTATAAAGGTTATTTGTTTGACATCGGCGGACATCGATTTTTTACAAAAGTAAAAGCTGTGGACGATATGTGGCGTGAAGTTTTGGGCGAAAAGAAATTTTTACGCAGATCGCGCCTTTCCCGCATTTACTACAATAAAAAATTTTTTCATTATCCGCTAAAGGCAACCAATGCGTTGCTCGGCTTAGGTATCTGGAACTGCTTTATGATGGTGGGCAGCTACGCCATGGCCCAATTATTTCCGACAAAGAACGAGCGGTCGTTTGAAGATTGGATCTGCAACCGTTTTGGAAAAAGATTATATAATACTTTTTTCAAAACTTATACGGAGAAAGTCTGGGGAATACCGTGTAACGAAATCTCTGCTGACTGGGCCGCTCAGCGCATAAAGGGTTTGTCGTTGATCTCGACCATTAAGAATGCGCTTTTATCGGCGCAGCCGCAAAATAAGGCCGACGTCATCAAGACCCTGATCGATGCTTTTGATTATCCGGAAAAGGGCCCGGGCCAAATGTGGGAAATGGTTGCCGAAAGTATCCAGAAAGACGGGAGCACCCTTAAAATGAGATCGGGTGTCGAAAAAATCTTCTGGCAGGAAGATAAAATAACCGCACTGGAAATTGAATCATCCGGCAAAAGGGAAACGATTTCAGGCACCGATTTCATCAGCAGCATGCCGATGCAGGAGTTGGTAAGAAAATTGGAGCCGCCGCCGCCCGCCGAGGTAATTGAAGCGGCCGATAAGCTCGGTTACAGAGATTTTTTGACGGTTTCTTTGGTCATCGACAAAGCAGATCTATTCTCGGACAATTGGATCTACATACACGATTCGGACGTAAAGGTCGGCAGAATTCAGAACTTCAAAAATTGGAGTCCCGAAATGGTGCCTGACCCAAACAAGACCTGTCTGGGATTGGAATATTTTTGTTTCGAGGGAGACGGCTTATGGACAATGTCCGACGAGGATCTTGTAGCCTTGGGCTCTAAAGAGCTGGGTATCCTGGGTTTGGTCGATACTAAAGATGTTGAGGACGGCGCGGTAGTGCGAATGCCGAAGGCATATCCTGTGTATGACGGCGTGTATGCCGAGGCGGTGGATACGATTCGCGAGTTTCTGGAAGGCCTTGGAAACATGTATCTTGTCGGTCGGAACGGCATGCATAAATATAACAATCAAGATCATTCTATGCTTACCGCAATGCTTTCTGTTAAAAATATTCTCGGTGCAAAATATGATGTTTGGGGTGTAAATGTAGATAATGAATATCACGAGGAAATGAAGGAACAAGCTGATGAAAATGAGATTTCCATGCTCGGTTCCACACAGCCTCTGGTTCCTAAAAGGATAGCGTAAAAACCGATGACACAAGATGAGAAAGCCGGTGATTTTTACCAAAAGCCTAATCTAACGGGCAAGGCCGAAGAAGAGATTATTCGACGCGCTGTTGTGCGGCTAAATGGGAATATTCTTGGCGTCGTGATTGGCTGTGTTGCAGCGCTGGTAATTTTTGTCGCAACAAACTGGCTTGTAATTAAGGGCGGCGAGACCGTTGGACCGCATTTGGGTCTTCTTAGTCAATATTTTATCGGATATTCAGTGACTTTTGTCGGAAGTCTGATCGGAGCGCTCTACGGATTTTTCACTGGCTATCTAAGCGGCCTGTTCGTCGGTTGGGTTTATAACGCCGTTCTGTTTTTGAGAAGGCGTTAACGCTTCTTGGGAATAAAACTCGATGAGTGTTTCTAATAAAATCCTTGTTCTTTCACGAAATTACCCAAACAGCGCCACACCAATTCTGGGTTTATGGGTTGAGGGATTGGTTCGTCATATTTCAAAGTTTTGTGAATTAAAAGTAGTGGCTCCGATTCCGTATTGCCCGCCCCTTCCCGGACTAAATGGATTTACAAAATTCCGATCGGTTGCAAGAAAGCTGAATGTGAACGGGGTTGAAGTGCTGCACCCGAGATTTATCACCGGCCCGGGTTATTCGACGTACAATCTTGAAGGGAGTTTGTATTACTTGAGCATCCGGCGTGAGGTCGATCGTTTGCGTGAAGAGTTTCCATTTGATTTGATCCACGCCAACTTCGGTTACCCGGACGGCGTTGTTGCTGCTAAACTTGCTGCCCGCTATAACCTTCCATTTATTATTACGGAACATGCATCGTGGATACCATGGATGGACAATTATCCGAAAGCCCGCCGACAGGCAGTATGGGCGGCAAGCCGATGCTCATTTCACGTTGCGGTCAGCAATTTTGCCCGTCAAACGATTGCTCATTTTACCGGCGAATCGCATAAGCTGCTTGTAGTTCCCAACGGGGTTGATGTCGGCATTTTCAAGCCTCTAAATAAGATTGAACGTCCTAATCCGAATCAAATTCTTTATGTCGGGTTTATGCGGCGAATTAAAGGAATCGACGTTTTGCTTCAAGCGATGAGCCGTGTAATTAAACAAAATCCTGAGCTAAAGCTGGTTCTTGTCGGCGGCGGGGTCTATCGGCACTCACAGGCACATGAAAACGAATTAAAGGAAATGGCAAAAAAACTCGGCGTGGAGAAGAACGTTGAATTCGTCGGAATAAAAACTCCCGGGGAAGTCGCTCAGTACATGTGTGAAAGCGCGTTGCTAGTTCTTCCGAGCCGAACGGAAACCTTCGGAGCGGTTCTGATCGAAGCTTTGGCGTGCGGAACGCCGGTGGTTGCAACCAGATGCGGTGGGACGGAAGACATCGTTAATGACAAGGTTGGGAAACTGGTTTCTAAAGAAAACCCGGAAGAGCTGGCCGACGCTATTCTTGAGGTTGCAGGTCAACGTCACCGTTTTAATTCAGAGGATCTTCGTGGTTATGCTCTGACAAACTTTGCTTGGGAAGAGATCGCGCGGCAGACAATAGACCTTTACGGCAAAGCGATCAACGCCGAAAATAATTAGCACGATTGGGAGTTAAGTATGAAATTCACCAAAACTATTGTAGTCAATCCGCCAAGCCCTCCCGGCTATGTGTCGAATAAGGATTCGATGGGCGGCTTTGGCCAGCTTTTCCCATTAGGAGCAACTCCGTTTCCGCCGCTCGACTTGATTTATCTTGCCAGCTATTTGGTTGAGAAGAATTATCCGATGGAGGTCTTCGAATGTCTTGCCCACGAGCTCAGTAAAGAACAACTGACAGAAAAAATTACCGCGTTGTGCAAAGCAGAGAGCAATCCGCTGGTCATCATCCGTACTTCCGCACCCACTCTGGATTGGGATCTGGGCGTTTGTGGCGAAATTAAGCAAAAAGTGCCGTATGCTCGTTTGGGAATTTACGGGTCGGTCGTTCCGAAAGTTTTGACGAGAATTCAGAAGGAAGATTTTATCGATTTCATTGTAAAAGGCGACCCGGATGAAACCGTTGAAGCCTTGCTTGAAGGGAAAACCGAAAGCGAGATCAGCGGGCTGGTCTTTCGTCAGGATGACGAATGGGTCGAAAATGCCACTCAGCCTTTTATACGCGAATTGGATAAACTACCTTTTCCGAAATGGGAATTGCTGCCTTACGAAAAATATCGAATTCCCAAATCTTCAACCAGCGTGGAAACTGCGTTTTTGCCTGTATGGTCGTCTCGGGGCTGCCCGATCGGTTGTCATTACTGTCCTTATCCAGTCGGTCAGGGGCTGCCGTGGCGGTATCGATCGGCGGAAAACGTTGTCGATGAGATCGAGCATTTGGTAAATGATCTCGGCATTAAATACATCCTTTTCCGTGACCCGATGTTCTCCCTTAACCAGAAGAGGGTGATGAAGATCTGCGACGAGATAAATTCGCGCCGAATCAAGGTTAATTGGCGTTGCGAAACGCGCATAGATTTTCTAACGGAACAGACTTTGCGGGCGATGGCCGCAGCCGGCTGCGAGGGAATAAATTTCGGCGTGGAAAGCTCGGATGTTGAGATTCAGGAAGGCGTCGGCCGCAAACCGATCTCGCCCGAACAGATCGCATCGCATTTTGCTCTGTGCCGGGAATTAGGCATCGAGACGTTTGGATTTTTCATCATCGGGCTGCCGGGCGACACCGTGGAAACTATTTTCAACACGATGAAGTTCGCTGTAAAGATCAAACCGCATTGGGTGCAGTTTACCGCCGCCACTCCTTTTATCGGGACAAAGCTGCGCGATTGGGCCATCGAAAAAGGATTGGCCAAAAAAGACGAATATGCTTACGTAAGCAGCCATAATGCCACGATGGGTAATGAAAATCTGTCAGTGAAACAGGTAAATAATATTCACAGAATTGCACAGGCCATTCAGAATTATTTAATGAACCGCAGAGGGATTCTCAAAACGTCGGGAAAACATTCGGTGTTTTATCGCGCCGCAAGAAATGTCGCCGATCTGGGATGTGATTTTGCGGCACGGACGATCATCTTCGGAGCTAAGACGTGGTATGGCCGCACCATCGTTCAGCCGCGTCCGAGAGAACGAGCCGCATAGGCTTCGATTAGTTTGAAAAGCATGAACGCACTTGTCACAGGGGCAACCGGCTTTTTAGGGTCTCACCTGTGCCGTCGGCTGGTTAAGGAGGGTTTCAATGTTACGGCCTTGTGCCGGCCAACGTCGAACATGGCTGCCCTTGCCGATTTGCCTATTGTCAAAAAAGTCGGAGATGTGACGCACAGCGAATCCGTAAGGCAGGCGGTTGACGGTAATGATTTTGTGTTTCACGCTGCGGCGCACGGAATGTATTGGGGCCGGAAGAAGCAGGCTCAGAACGATACCAATATTCAAGGGACGAAAAACATCGTCGAGGCTTGCAAGGAGTTCGGCGTAAGAAGACTCGTTTATGTAAGCTCGATGACGGCCATCGGCATACCGGACGGCCCAGAACATCCGGCCGGCGAAGACTTCAAATTTAATCTCGAAGGATCGCCGCTTAATTACCATATTTCAAAGAAGAGGGCTGAAGAGGTCGTGCTTGAAGCGGTCGACAGTGGATTGGATTGCATTATCGTCAATCCGGCATATATTTGGGGGCCTTTCGGCAGTAAATACAGGGTCGCGGAGCATGTACAAAAAGTTCGGAACAAGAAAATTGTTCCATATTTTACAGGCGGCATTTGCATCGTTCATGTTGACGATGTGGTAGATGGGATCATGTCGGCGCTTCATCGGGGAAAAACCGGCGAACGGTATATTCTCGGCGGAGATAATATTACGCTCAAAGAAATTGCAGAATTAGCAGCTGAATATCAGGACCTTAAGCCTAAATTTATTCCGCTTTCAAACGCCGTAATCTGGCTCGCTGCCGCAATTATGGAAACAGTAGCTCTCGTTACACGTCGCCGTCCGCGAATAACTTTTGTAACCCATCAACTTGCCAGTCGGTATCAATATTACGACTCAAGCAAGGCACGACATGAATTAGGTTTCAAGGCTAGAGACTTTAAGACGATCCTCGCCGAATGCGTTTCGTTCCTTGAATCGAAAAAAGAGATGGAAAATGCGGCTGATTTGAACTGACTTAACGCAAGGAATTTTTTGGAGATAAACAATGAGTTTTTGGGCCGGTAAAAAAGTGCTTGTTACTGGTGGCGCTTCTTTCATAGGAAGCCACCTGACTGACAGGCTGGTGAATATGGGCGCGAACGTTCGGGTTGCCGATGATCTTTCCAGCGGGATGTTGGAAAATCTACACAATAGCATCGAGCGGATCGAATTTCTCGAAGGCGATCTGCGCGACCGCGATTTTGCGCGGCGGTCGATGGACGGCATTGAGGTAGTCTTTCATCTAGCGGCTTGCCACGGCGGACGCGGATTTATCGATACGCATCCGGCAGACTGTGCTTCAAACATGGTCCTCGACGGCATAGTCTTTGACGAAGCGATGAAAGCTAAAGTCGATCGCGTGTGTTTTGCCAGTTCGGCCTGTGTTTATCCGACGCAATTACAGGTTAAGCCGACAAACGGAAATATGGTTTACCTGAAAGAAGACTGGGCCAACCCGTTCGAGCAGGGATGTGCCTTTTCCGACGGTGAATACGGTTGGGCGAAATTGATGGGTGAGATGAGCCTGCGGGCGTATCATAAGCAATATGGCCTGAAATCGGTGTCCTGTCGGCTTTTCACGGTTTATGGCGAACGTGAAAATGAAACTCACGCGGTTATTGCGCTGATTGCTAAGGCATTTGTCAAAATGGATCCCTTCGAGATTTGGGGCGACGGACAGCAAGACCGAAACTTCACATACGTTGGCGACATTGCCGATGGAATGATCCGCGCTGCCGAGCGAATCGAGGACGGCTCAGCAATCAATATTGGAACAGCCGAACACGTCAAGATCATTGAAACGGCAAAAATGATATTCGAGGAATCCGGTTTCGCGCCTGAATCAATGAACTTCGATCTAGATAAACCAGTCGGAGTTTTCAGCCGCGCTGCTGATTTGACCAAGACGCGTGCAGCGCTCGATTGGGAGCCGCAGACGAGTTTTAAAGAAGGCCTCAGCCGCACGATGAAATGGTACTACGAGAAAAAAGATGCTGCCGAGGTCGCCGCAAAATTGGGCGTGCTCCTGACGGAGCGGTAATTCGTTTTCGTTTTTTATGTTGAAAAGCATTAGCAATCAGCCTCTGGTTTCCATAATCGTTCCTGTCTTTAATGGCGAAAAATACCTCCGCGAAAGCCTCGATTCGATCCTGAATCAAACCTACCCGCATACAGAGATTCTAGTAATGGATGACGCCTCGACTGATTCGACCCGGGATATTATTGCCGGCTATGGCGATAACATTCAAAATATTCGCCAGTCAAAAAATAAAGGGCAATTCGGCAACGTCAACGACGGAGTTGCTCATGCTAAGGGTAAATATACCGCGATATTTCACGCCGATGATGTTTATGATTCAACAATTGTTGAAAGCGAAGTCGAGTTTCTAGAAAAATATGCAGAAGTCGGCGTGGTTTTTTGCCTCGATATTTTTATCAATGCAGAGGGACGCGAATATGATCGGCTTACGCTTCCTAAAGAACTGCAAAACAAATCTGTATTGGATTACACAACTGTTTTGAACGGTATTCTGAATTATAAAAACCGCTTTTTGCCAACTCCGGGAGCGATGGTGCGCTCGTCCGTTTACAAAGAGCTTGGAGTATTTCGCGGCGAGGAATTTCAAATCGCCTCTGATATGGAAATGTGGCTGCGAATTGCAAAAAAACATAAAATCGGAATTTTGCACGAATATCTTTTTTCATACCGGCACGGACACGAGAATTCTTCGCAAGTCTATTATAGAGTTCGAACCGAAGAGGAAAGAAGCTTTTTGATACTTGATAAGCATTTGGTTACAGGAGGGCAAAGATTAGCAACTCAGAAAGCCCTGGCTGCGCATGAGGCGCATCGAGCCGAAGACCGGCTAATGGTAGCCATAAATCATTACATAATGGGAAACAATAAAGAAGCACGCGCGGTTTTGAGTAAAGTAAAGGCAAAACAACTTTTCGGAAGTTCCATGGTTCAACGCGGAAGGCTCTTGATGTTATTTTTTGCTTTGCGGATTCTGTTGCGAATTCCGCGAATTCAATTTTTTGCTGATATGTTTTACAGTCGATGGCACGAAAAAACTTATACGGCTTGATCACTATCTTATGTCTAAAAAACAGAAGATCGCGCTTTACATTGACCCACCTTCGCACCATTATCTGGACAATCGGCTATTTACGGCGGACGAAAGCCGCTTGAATGGCGATGGATTGCAGGAGCCTTACATCTTTTTGCGCGAATATCTTCAACATAAAGGGATTGAAGTTAATACCGCCGATCTCCTGCCCGAGAAGGCGAACGGAGCTAAAAACATTTATATTTCCTTCGGAATTCAAACCAATTATCAAAAGCTGGCCGCTCGACAAGATGTTATATTGAGCGGTTATTTCGCCTTTGAGTGTCCAATCGTTGAGCCGCGAATGTATGAACGATTAAAAACCGCACAAAACTATTTCAAGCGGATTTTTACGTGGAGCGATGATGCCACGCTTGAACGGTTTGTCGGCAAAAAATTGGACTATGAACACTTCTTATGGCCGCAATCATTCAATCAGGTTCACGAAGATATATGGAAAAATTCAGACCGTAAATTTTTGGTGATGATAAATGCCAATAAATTGCCGCGCGTTTATTATAAGGAGCTATATACCGAAAGAATGAATGCGGTTGAATTTTTCAGCCGGACCGATGAGATCGATCTTTACGGCAAGGGATGGGACAAGCCTTCGATTCGCGTTGGCATTACAAGAGTGCCTTTTACCTTGCGACGTTTACACTATCTATTTCAGACGCAGTGGCAAAAACTGAGCCCGAAGCCATTGCTGGTCGCTGCTCGAAAAGTATATCGTGGGTCAGCCCCTTCAAAATCGGTTACTCTTGGAAAATACACCTTCGCGCTTTGTTTTGAAAACTCCATCATGAAAGGCTGGATTACGGAGAAACTCTTTGATTGCTTTTATGCGGGAACTATTCCTATCTATTGGGGAGCGCCTGAAATCACCGATTATGTTCCCTCAAATTGCTTTATCGATATGCGTGATTTTTCGGGCTACGCAGAACTTAGAGAATTTCTCAAATCATTGGCTCCTAAAGACATAGCGGCTTTCAAAGAAAATGCCAGTGCATATTTGTCGTCTGACAAATTCACGCCGTTTAAGAAACAAACTTTTGCAAAAAAGATTGAACATATTATTGAGCAAGACACCGGAATAGAATTATAAATGTCTGAAAATCTTTTTTCAAAAGGAGAGTGATTTATGAATTTAGCTAAGTTAAATTTGATCAGGAACTCTCTTTCTTTGTCGAGAATTACTGAAACTGTTTTACCTCATTCCATCGTTTCCCACCTTCGTGAAGGACGTGTTTGGAAAAGCTGGATTGGCAAGCTCGAACCGAATTTATTCGATGACTTGACAAACGCGCCCGACGAAGTAAAACGAGCCTTGTTTAAGAGGCACGTCACTTTGGTAGAGATCGAGGCTCACGCAAAATGCAACCGCGTCTGTGCTTTTTGCCCTAATGTTATTGTTGACCGTCGAAAAAACGGAGATACAACCGATTCGGAATTGCTTGACAGGCTTTTTGACCAGTTAGGCTCGATAGATTATCGCGGGCAAATAAAAATAGCCCGCTATTCTGAGCCGTTGGCAAATCTTCCTTATTTATATGAGCGGATACGAGCTGCGCGCTCAAAAGTGCCTAACGCTCAGCTCGCTATTGTTACCAATACCGACTATCTAAAACCTGCCGTATTGGACACCTTGCGCGACGCAGGTCTGGACAAGGTATATATGAGTATTTATCCCCGTGTAAGCGAAAAATGGTCGTTGAAATTGGCAAATCGCTATAGTGAGCGACTGGCAGTAAAACTGGGCACGCCGATTTTGTCGCGCAGCAAAACTCCATTTTCCTTGCGCTGCACTTATGACTATGACGGACTCGAACTGCATTCGGCCTGCATAAATTTTAAGGATTTCGGCTCCGATCGCGGTAACCTGTTGGAACAATACACTCAGGAAGACCGCGTCGGCCCGTGCCGTGAACCATTTGAAACGTTCGTAGTCGATTACACCGGAAAGGTAATGCCGTGTTGTAATCTGCGAAGCGATTTTCCAGAGCATCAAAATTATATTACCGGCGATTTATCAAATTTAGACGAGAGTATTTTTGATATTTATGCCGGACGGCTTTCCGGTTGGAGAAAAAGTATGGTCGGATTTGATAAGAAAGAAAATCCATGCCGAACCTGTACGCATCGAGACCTTTCGAAAAGTCTCGTAAATTCAATTTCGTCGCAAATGCAGAGCCAATTAACACAAATTGGCAGGGCTGAATTGTCAGGTTTGAATTCTTCCAATGCAAAGATATCCATAGCGAGATAAAGCCGATAAATGCTCAGAGTTATTTTAACCATCGGCTCGATCCAGGTCGTCGCAATTGCCATTCAGTTTGTCCGGACAAAAGTGGTCGCCGTGATGTTGGGGCCCGAGGGCGTTGGGGTGGTCAGCACGATCGATCAGATCGTGCAGTTTGCGGCCTTTGCAACCGCGCTGAGCATACCAATGGCTTCGGTCAAATTTTTATCAAAAGCACACAGCGAGGGACACGATGGCTTTAAGCGTACTTACACCGGTTTTCTCAATTTGCTGCTTCTGCTTAGCGTGGCTGGAACTATTTTGGCGGTAGGGCTTGTGTTTTTGCGGCCGCAAACACTTGGAGCGGAAGTCCAAAAATACCAATTATACGTGCTCATTGCCTTGTTTTCTCTCCCGACGCTTGTCCTGGCCGGATTTTTCAGCAACGTTTTCGCCGCTGCCCGAAATTATCGGGCCTCGGCCGCATTGGCCGTTATCTCAAACGCCGCAGCGACCATAGCAATAATAATCGGAATAGGGGCAGCGGGACTTGTCGGGCTTTTTTTCGGCGGATCGCTGGCAAATATTTTATTAACCATAGGAATCCTTATTTATTTCTCACGAAAAATGGATTTGCCGTTTTTCACAGGTGATTTAAGGGTTTTGACCGAACTGCGCCGGACGCCGAATATCGCTTCTTTCACGGCGCTGCTCTACATTGGTTCTGTCAGCTATTCGCTTTCGCTGCTCGTGGCGCGTTATGCGATACTGTCAAACTTTGGAGAAGCGGCAGCCGGTTTGCTGCAAGGTGCCCTCGTTTTATCGGTGGCTATCGGCATGGTATTGAATCCGGCAAACGGTCTGTATTTGACGCCGATTATGAATCGAAGTATCGAAAAATTGGAAAAGATAAGTCACGCGATCGAATTTCAACGAAAAATGATCTTTATTCTGAGTTTAGTCTCATTACCTGTAGTTATGTTTCCTCAACTGATGCTTACAGTGTTGTTTTCGACAAAATTCGCATCGGTCGGACATCTGGTATATGCCTTTATTATAGGGCAATTTGTGGTGCAACTTGCCGGGGTTCATCAGGCATTATTGATCGGTACCGAAGACTTCAAGGCACAGACCCTGATTGTTACCACCGGACAGATCGGCTTCGCTTTGCTGGCATGGTTTTTAGCTCCTGTTTACGGTATTTATGGCGTGGCAATTGGCTCGGTTATTTCGAGTTTGGTTATTTTTTCAGCTACTTTTTTCCGGCTAAAACTAAAGCACGGATACAGTGTTCCGAAAAACTTAGCAGGGCTGTTTGCTTATACTTTGACAATTTTAATTTTGACCGGCTGGGTTTGCAGCCAAATCAACGAATGGGACATTTCGATAGCGGCGGCAAAAATAATTTTCTTTGCCTTGTTTGTGCTCAGTCTCTTGTTCTTTCTAAACAGTGATGAGTGGGGGGCAATATACAGGATCCGTAACAGAATCTCGTTCGGCCGGTAAGATTTAGAAAATGATTTTGGGAGTGAACGGCATTCGCTTATCGGTCAGCAAGTCTGGCGTGGCGCGTTGCATTGAGGCGCTGCTGCGCTGCTTTGGCAAGATTGAGCATCCTTTTGACGAAATCAGGGTTTATACGCCAAAGCCGCTTGACGCGGATATTTATCTGCCGGCCTGCGTGAAAAACGTTGTTTTGCCGTCGATGCTGCCGTATTCTGCCTGGGAACAGATCACACTGCCACGAGCGCATGGCGGCAAGGGCCTTTTGCTGTGCCCAAGCTATGTAACCCCGCTGCTGGCGCGGTGCCCGACGTTTTTGATCCATCACGGCTCCTACGAAGGTTACCCGCAGGCGTTCGATTGGTGGACACTGAACAAGGCGCGGGCAATTTACAGTCTGAGCGCAAAGCGGGCCACTGCGCTTTCGACCGTCAGCGAATACAGCAAACGCGATATGGTAAAGTTTTACGGCGTCGATGCAGACAAGATAAATGTTGTCCCGGAAGGCGTGGATACCGAGACGTTTCGCCCGATCGACAACAGTGCCGAGTTTTCCGTGTGGCGAAAAAAGGTATTCGGCGAGGATGTTCCGTTTATCGTCTATATCGGCAAGCCGACCGAACGCCGCAACCTTTCGGCGTTGATCAGAGCCTTTGCCGAATTAAAAAAGGACGGGTTTCCGCATAAATTTCTTATCGCCGGTGCTTCGCTGCCCGGAACTTCTCCGTTTCGCAAAGTTATCGAGGAATTAAAGCTCCAAAACGAAGTTGTCGTTCTGGATTATGTAACGCACGAGGAAATGCCGCTGGTGTATAACGCCGCCAATTTATTCATTTATCCATCGTCATACGAGGGTTTTGGCATGCCCGTTTTGGAGGCGATGGCCTGCGGAACGCCCTTGATCGCTCTCGATAACACTGCGTTTCCCGAATTCGCCGGCGGCATTGCGCATCTGCTCAAGGATGCGGAAGTTAAAACATTGAAAGAAGGAATGGCGGCGGTCTTACGCGACGCCGCTTGGCAAAAACAAATGGCCGAAGACGGCCCGAAACGCGCCGCGGCCTACGATTGGCGAATTTTAACGCGGCGTTATTTAGATCTGATGATACCGCTTGTGAATTAGCAATCATATGGAAACAATCGAGGCCGAAACATTTAAAACCCGCGACGCTACCAGTTACGATTCGTTAACGGAGCAGTTCGACTATTTTACCGAACGGCTGACAAGCCCGTTAGCCATGCGCATGGTCGAGCTTGCTAAGATCGGGCCGTCGGATTCCGTGCTTGACGTCGGCACGGGAACAGGTGTCGTTGCCTTGAAAGCCGCCGAACAGATCGGAGACAACGGACGAATTTGCGGCATCGACCTTTCTGAGAATATGCTGGCAGCTGCCGAGGCAAAGGCCGCAATACTTGGACTCGCAGAAAAGGTTGAATTCAGCCAAATGGACGCGGAAGCCTTGCAGTTTGAAGCGAATGTTTTCGACGTGGCGGTGTCCCTGTTCGCCTTGCTGCACTTTCCCGATCCGTTGGCGGCACTTAAAGAGATTCATCGTGTTACAAAACCCGGCGGACGGCTGGTTGTCGCAGTGGGCAGCAGCCCTCCATTACTGTCCGTTTCGGGACTGACGCACCGCCTCAAGCATCTGCCCGATCTGATTCGCCGCTCACAGGGCAAACAATTGGTCGCTCCGGGATTTCTCGATTCTCTGGTAGAACAGCATTTGCCGCAAAATGAAAGGGCGGAAGAATCACGTCTCGCCGGACATTCCCATAATCGGACTCAAAGCGTCTCTTCTCTTGTTCAAAATGCCGGATTTAAAGTTTTGCAGACCGACTGGCAAGGTCATCAGGCTGTAATTGATTCGCCCGAAGATTTTTGGGAAATACAACGGACATTTTCGAGCATTGCCCGCAAACGCATCAACAGTGCCACGC
>JBOGOW010000054.1:0-13963 GCA_050748285.1 Pyrinomonadaceae bacterium | reverse complement strand
GCCCTATTCTCAACCAATGCCGTAAACATCTGATTAAGTCTTTTCACAACGCTCGCATGTTTACTTCCGATGGTCATTTTGTCTATTAGGTATCCGTCGATTATTTCCCAGCCGCTTTCTTCAGGAAGAATTCCTGCTTCGGTCATCTTCCGAAATTCATCCACGCGGAACCGCTTCGGGCGAACCGTCGAACTACTCAAAATTTGCTCCGCAGTTGTCATAACTCTATTCGTACCTTATACGCGGGTCCAGAAAACTATAAGAAATATCGACGATCAGATTAAAGATCATTATCAATATCGAAAGGAATGCGACGATGCCGAGAACGAGTGGCTCGTCGCGGTTCAAAACCGATTGGATAAAAATATTGCCGAGACCGGGAATCGCAAAAACGCGTTCTACGACGACGGTGCCCGCGAGCAATCCGGCAAGCGCCGGGCCGGTGAAAGAAACGACCGGCAGGATGCCGCCGCGAAGCCCATGTCGAAGCAAAACGGCGCGTTCGCTCAGGCCTTTGGCACGCGCGGTTCTGATATAATCCGAACGCATTACCTCGAGCATTCCGGCTCGTGTCAGCCTTCCAATATATGCGAAATAGATCGCCGCAAGCGTAAACACCGGCAGCACTAAACTCAGCGGTCCGCCCCAACGCGCGGGAGGAAACCAATAATATCCAAGCGCAAAGCTCAAAACAAGGATCGGGCCTAAAACGAAATTCGGCACCGAAAGCCCGAGCATAGCAAACGTCATCGACCCGTAATCCCAAAGTGAATTTTGCCGCAACGCAGCGATAATACCGGCGGTTAGCCCGAATAAAAGTGCAAGAACGTATGCAAGAAAACCGATGGTTGCGGAGTAGGGCAGATGACGCGCAATTATTTCATTAACGGTCTGCCCTTGATATTTGAGCGAGTCGCCAAAATCGAGCCGGACGATATTCCACATCATCAGTCCGTATTGTTCGTACCACGGTTTATCCAGTCCGTATTTTTTCTCGATATTCGCCTTTATCGCCGGCGGCAGCTTCTTTTCCGAATCGTAAAACGTTCCGGGGGCGATGCGTATCAAGCCCCACGTCACCGTAACCACAAGCAGTGCCATCGGGATGATAATAATAAGGCGACGAAGAATGAATCCGATCATTTTTTCCTTTTCGGCTTTTGCCCGCCGTTCTTTTCACCAAAATATTTCTCGGCCATGAAGATAACTGCGTTAAGGCGCTCGTCGGTTTCCTTCTGTCCATCGCGAAGCAGGCGAATATCCGATGTCAGTTTATCAATATTCTCACCTTGTTCGACCGACGAGTTATACAGATTCAGACAGGCGCGTTCCAAGACATTTGTCCTTTTTTCGGCTTTTATCTGCGCCTCTTGTATTTGTATATTCGTTTCTTGAATGCGCTTATTCGTTTCCTGTACTTTTTGCAAATCGGCGTAAAACTGTGCCTGATTCTGCAGGATTATATCAATCGTTTTCTGAGTTTTCTTGTCGTCCATAAAATTTATTCAGCGATTGAATTTGCGGCTCCCTTCTCTTTCGATCTTTGCACAGCTTTCTGCGTTGCCATCATGGCTTCGACCTGTGCTTCGGTAATCGGGCTCGAGGCGTATCAAACCCCGCGTCACCGTAACCGCGGCAGTGCCATCGGGATTATAATTATCAGTCGGCGGATAATGTAAAAGATCATTTTCATTTATTGAGATTTAGCAACCGCAGACTCCATCTTTTCTCTTTGAACCTGTGTGCTCATCAGCGTTTCGATCTGCTTGTCGATCGTCGGGTCGCTCTCTTTCATCGTAGCGTCAACGTCTGTGACCCATTTCGATTCGTCGGTTTCAATATAGACAAATTTCCATGCATGTAGCGTTCCGGGATTCGGATACATGCCCTTAACAAACGGCTTTTTCAACCAGCTAGTTGCCTGCGTATATAACGGGATGATTATCTGCTGCTGCGACACGTAAAATTCGGCCTTTGCAAGCTTTTCATACCTAAGCTGCGGATCGACCGTCCTGTTCGCATCGTCAAGAAGTTGGTCGTATTTCGGATCCCACCATCCGGTTGCGCCTTGATTTCCACGCGCGTAATAAAGTCCCAAAAAAGTATATGGATCCATATAGTCGCCGACCCATCCGCGTCGGCCAAAACCCTTATAATCGACCTTATTCAGGAGCGGCACAAACGTGCGAAATTCCATATTATTGAGCGGCACCGTAATGCCGAGATTTCGTTTCCACTGTGCCTGCACGAATTCGGCCGTCACCTTGTTGCTTTCCGCTGTGTTGTAGGTAATGCCGACCTGCTCGATCGGGAAACTCGGGCAGATGTAACCTGAACCGGAAGCCTGCACGGGAAATCCGGCTTCGGTCAAAAGCTTTCGCGCCTGTTCGGCGTCGAATTTACGCGCCTTCCATTGCTCAAGCGAACTGCCTATCTTTTTCAGCTCTTCGGTGTAAACCTTTTCGCGGGCTTCTTCATATTTCGGAAAAATTCCTTCCGGCGTCATATCTACGAGCGGTTTGACCGTCCGTTTATACTGCGCCAAAGCGTCGCGGTCGATGGCAAGCGCAAAAGCCTGTCGGACCTTTAGCTTATCCATCGGCGGTTTTTTGACATTTATGACATAAAACTCATCGGCAACTTCAGGGCTGAGCGAATATTCGGCCTTGAACGGCGACACTTCATCGAACCATGGAGCGGGAACGGTGTGATTGTATAAGGCATCGACGCGTCCGGCCTTATACAGGTTCATCATCGTCGTCAGCTCATCGAGCGGATATATCTCGATGCCGTCGAGCCGCACGTTTGCCGCGTCCCAGTATTTCGGATTCTTTACGAGAATGAGTTCGTCATACGGCCGATGCGCTTTAACCATGAACGCGCCGCTTGTAACGATATGCTCAGGGCGGCTCCACGCTTTGCCATATTTTTCGATCACCTTTTGCGGCACGACGCGGAAAAACTGATGCCCGAGCAGAGCGACAAAATACGGAGCAGGTTGGAAAAGTTTGATCCGCAGCGTGTAGTCATCAACCGCTTCGACGCCTATGTCTTCCGCCTTTACCGGCACAAATTCTTTGCCGGCCAAAGCGTTCTTTAATTTCGAATCACCTTCGGTTAGCTTTGTCCGTTCTTTTTCGTCGCTCGGCACCGTCAGACGTTCGGGTGAATCGATGAAGCGATGAAATTCGGTGTCGCCGCCCAAAGTGTCGTGTTCCGGTGCATCTTCGGCAGATTTCGCTTCGTCACCTGCAAAATCTTTTTTGAGCAGAAATTTGCCATCGGCGCCTTTTACAAACGATTGGCCGGAATTGTACGCCTCGGTATATTTGATGTTATAGGTAAGGCTCGCATTTCGAGATGCGAGTTCCGGCGAATAGCCGCGCCGAATGGTGTAAACGAAATCGTTCGCATTTATCGGATCGCCATTTGAAAAAGTCGCGCCCTTGCGGATATGGAAAAGATATTCGGTTCCGTCTTTCCCGATTTCCCAACTCTCGGCGATCGCCGGTATCGGGTCGAGCGTTTTTGGGTGATATTCGATCAGACCGTCATACAGTGCCATCAACATTCGAGCTTCGGGTTGACCGTTCGGAATTTGTGCATCGAGCGATTCCGGTTCGGAGCCGGTGATGTAGCGCATTATATTGTCTTTCGGCGCCTCGGTCTTGCCGTAATAGCGGCTTGTTGCCTGCGTTGAGCAGCCCGCGATCAAGATCGATAAAATCAGGAGCGCAGCAAAAATTCGAAACCTGGTTAATGCGGCTGATGACATCACGAACACTCCTTTTTCTAAATCTGCGTTTTGGTTCAGTTATGAAAGAAACTGAAGAAGAGAAAAACTTGACCCTTAACTTACCACGAAAACCCTAAATCTATCAACAAAATACACGCGACACCCTTCGCGGTAGTGGACTAATCTTGTGGTGTTCATCTTGTTTTTATCAACCAATTTTTATGCGTATCGCCAAAGCTCGGCTTAACTCAGTGCGCTCTGTGGGATTTCCTCCGTGTACTCTGTGTTGAAATGTTCCTTAAACACAGAGGACACAAAACGAAAACCACAGAGTTCGCGGAGGACGATACTGAAACGCCAACACCACAAGATTAGTCCACTACCCACCTCGATGATTCGAAATGCATCACCTCGGCTGCCAATCGCTGTCGATCGCGATCTGCAAAAACGACTGCGCCCCGATCATATTCATTTCAAACCCCGAAACGTATGGTTTTACCAACGAGAATGACATCGGAAAATAGAGCGGGATCGCGTGCATTTCATGGATAGCGGTCTCTTCTGAAAGAATCGGCAGATCTTGAAGCGATGACTGCGTTGGTTGAGCAGTGGAATTATCGGGCCTTGCAGGAACCGGCGTCTGACTTTTCGCGCCTTCGGTTCGATCATTTTTGTTCGATTCGAAAGATGTCTCAGGTTGATGAATCGCCGAAATGCCCGCCAACTCATCGGCGACCTGAAATACCACATTCCGCCGAAGGACGTCATAATCCAATTTCGACCGAGCCTCATCGATCTGATCGTTTTCTTTCACAACCAAATCGGTTTCGATGTTCAGCGCCGTCTTCCACATTTTCATCACTTCGCGTGCGACACGCTGCTGCGTTTCATTTCGATTTATCACCAGTTTGACTACCGGAAAACCGCGCCCGTCTGCGAATCCAGCCTGCTCAAAAAGTTCGCGTGCACGTTCCTTGTCCTGCACGATCTTAGTCTGCGATTCGGTTGCAAAAGGCAGAAATGAAAGTGCCGGACGCGTCGTTCCTTCGAGCTCAGCGTTGCTCAATTTCTCGCGCTCGATCGAGATCGCTAGCGCCTCGCGAATGCGGCGGTCATTGAACGGCGGCTTCGTGTGATTGATCTCGTAAAAATTCAGCGCGGCATATACCGATTTCCTGAAATCGGCATACGGAGTGAACATTTTTTGCGCTAAGGGCGCAAATTCGGCATTGGTCACGGCATCGACCTTGCCGTTTCGATATGCTTCAAGTGCTTCATCCGGCGATGCGACCGGAACAAAAACGACTCGTTCGATCCGCACCTTTTCATGATTCCAATAGGTTTCGGATCGCGCCAATTCGAGCGCATCGCCATCCGTCTTTTCGATCTTGAACGCGCCATTCGTAATAACATGCTTATCTGCCTTTAATGAAACCGGTCTGTTAGCCGAACCGAACACCGGCAGAAATATAGGATGAGCTACCAGATTTGGAAAATTACGGTCGGGCTTTTCAAGTTTTACGACCAGCGTTCGATGGTTAGTTGCAGTCACGTCAAATTTTGCTTTATCGCCAGAGTCCGGTAAATTTGCCGCCGCCGTTTCCGTCTCAGCACTTTCGCTCAAATCTACATCCGCCGGATCGCCGGTTTCAATCGCAGTTGACTGTGTTGATCCTTCTGTTTTTTGAGTTGAGCTAGACGTAGGAACACGTGAAATATTCTCGAGCAAATTTTTATGCGCCGACATCAGTTTGGGGTCGAGAAGTCGCTGCCATGAGCGAACAAAATCGAACGCCGTTACAGGTTTTCCGTTCGACCATTTTGCATCTTCGCGAAACTCGAAGGTCCAAATTTTGTTGTCTTCAGATGAATACCATTTTTCGGCGACGCCCGGAACTGCCTCCAGCGTTTCGGGATCGACATCCGTCAGCCCTTCGAAAAGAGCGCGAACGATGTCGGTTTCGGGTGCGGTCTCTGCTTTTGCCGGATCGACGCTCTTCGGCTTCCCTCCATTGCTCCAGCGAAATTCCTGCTCCTGCGGAGCTTGTGTCTCGGAAAGGTAAGGGTTCGGCTCCGGCCGCTTTAGCTCGGTGCAGCTTGCAAGAACGAAAACTGTCGCCATGACGAACGCGAGTTCGACACGGCAGATAATTCGCAGGATTAATGGGCTTATCCGCATTTGATTGTTAGCTATGATGCACGAAGGGCTTGAAATGCTTCGTTTACCTGACTTCGCGTGTCGTCAAACCCATCGGATGTGTCGATCAATAAATCGGCATACTTCTTTTTTTCATCCTGCGGCATTTGCGATGCGATTCGCTTTTCGGCGTCTTTTTTCGATATGCCGTCGCGGTTCATCAGACGTAGTAATTGTATATCAGCACAGCACCAAACTACGATAACTTTTTCGAATCGCCGATAGCCGTCGGATTCGATCATCAACGCCGCATCGACTATCGCAATCCCGTTCGGGTCGCGGCTCTCACATTTCGCAAGCCATTCGTTTTGTTTCTCAAAAACCAGCGGATGAATGATCGAATTCAGAAGCTTTCGTTTTTCTTCATCGGCGAAAACTATGCTTCCAAGTTTTTTTCGGTCAAGCTCGCCATTTGCCGCAACCACATCGTCGCCGAATTCTTCGACAACTCGCCGCAAACCAATTGTTGCCGGCTCCACAACCTCACGCGCCGTCTTGTCTGCATCAAGTACATTACAGCCGAGCTCGCGGAAACATTCGAGAACGAATGATTTCCCGACGGCGATCGATCCTGTTAACCCAATCTTCAACATAACGGAAAACGGAAAATGGAAAATGGAAAATTCATTTGTTTCGTTTAGCAGTTCGAATCGAAGACGTAAGTATTTTTTGCAACTCTCGACAATCTTGAATAAGTGACTCCGCCTGTGACGACGACAAATATTCGCTGTCACGAAGTAAGCATAGCCAATATTCGGTCTCAAATGACTCTTTTAACGAAATCGAAAGTTTCGAAATGAAATCCATTCGCGATTGGGCCAGTGTCGCTTCGACAATATTCGCACCGATCGAAGTTCCAGATCTTAAAATCTGTTTAGACAAGACATACTCGCGGTAGGTTTCGGATAGATGCTTGTAAAGTTTAATAATCCGTAAAGAGAACGCATACGATTTATCTCGTAAGATGTTGTCTCGCTTTTCCATTTTTTCCGATTTTCTTTCGCTTTTTCCGTTTTCCGTTTGCTAACGACCGTGTCGCTTTGCGAGTTTATCGACGTTGAACTCCGCGATCTCGGTCAATGTTAATCCGAGTTCGTCGGCGCAGGCCGAGATGTACCAGAGCACGTCGCCGAGCTCGTCTTTTAGTTTTCTGCGAATCTCGTCCGTAGTAACGCCGCCGTGATCGCGTTGAATTTTCTTTACGATATTTGCGACCTCGCCTGCTTCGCCGGCAAGCCCGAGCGTCGGGTATTCAAGATTCGACATCCGCCGCGGATACAAAGCGGTCTTCGACGCCGCCGATTGATATTCTTCAAATTTCATAATTTCAATTGCCACAAAATGCACAAAACTCGCAAAGTAGAGAGCACTTTTTTTGCGATTTCTGTGCTTTTTGTGGCTATTCTAAATTTCGCCTAAGTTTTGCGGCATCGACTGTATTTCGCATAAGCATCGCGATCGTCAGCAGACCGACGCCGCCCGGAACAGGCGTCAATGCTCCTGCTTTTTCGAGTGCGTCTTTTGGATTCACATCGCCAACGAGCGTGAAGCCGCGTTTGTCGATGGCGGCGAGGCGTTTCTCAAGTTCGTCACCTTCAAAAAATTCCGCCGCCTGTTCGCGGCTGCTTAGGTTATTGATCCCGACATCGACAACCGTCGCTCCCGGCTTTATATGTTCGCTGCGCACAAAACCCGCTTGGCCGATCGCGGCAACGAGTATGTCCGCACGGCTCGTAATATTCGCCAAGTCGCGCGTCCGCGAATGACAGATCGTTACCGTAGCATTCTCTTGCAGAAGCAGCATTGCAAGCGGTTTACCGACGATATTGCTCCGACCGATGATGACCACGTTCGCGCCCTCAATTTTGATCTCCGAACGTTTCAATATTTCGATGACGCCCGCGGGCGTGCACGGTACAAGCGAACGTTGTCCCTGCGAAAGTCGGCCGACATTTATCGGATGAAAACCATCGACATCCTTTCCGGGATCGACCGCTTCGAGCACCGCGCTTTCGTCCACGTGCGGCGGCAGCGGCAATTGAACCAGAATGCCGTCAACATCATCGGCGGCGTTCAGAGTACGAACAAGATCGAGCAATTCGACTGTCGTCGTTTCCGCCCGAAGGTGATGATGCTGCGACACGATCCCAAGTTCGTCCGACGTTTTCACCTTATTGCCTACGTACACCGCCGACGCCGGATCGTCTCCGACGCGCACGACCGTCAAGCATGGCGAAAAGCCGTGAACCTCGCGCCAGTCAGCAACTTCCGCCCGAATTTCCGCCTTTATCGCATCAGCGATCGGCTTTCCATTTAATATTCTCGCCGTCATATCAGAAAAATCAGATTTTACAGGAAGTTTTGCGCGATTGTCAGTTTGGTAAGGCAGAAACACGGAATTTATACGCAAATCATATCGATGAACTACGTCAATCAAGCACCAATGAAATTGGATCTGTATTCGAAGTTCGAAAATCGCATTTTGACATTCGTCGTAGTGACCTTGATCGCGCTCGCATTCGCTGCCTCGGCGGTGAAGGCTGCAGAAAAAGCAGATCTTGCATTGGTCGATCCGCTGTCGAACGTCTGGCGAACGCAGTCAGCCGACAGCGACGGCGCTTATTCTGCCTGTCGCTGGGGCATTGACGGCGACGTTCGCGTTCCGGCGGATTTCGATGGCGATAAAATAAATGATCTCGCTGTATGGCGACCGTCGAACGGAACCTGGTATATCCTCGGCAGCCGCGACGGAAGAATTTCACAGATCCAATGGGGGCTGACGACTCCGTTCCCGACGGGTGGAATCGAAGACATTCCGGTTCCGGCAGATTACGACGGAGACGGCATTGCCGACATCGCAGTTTGGCGACCGGTCGATGGCAAATGGTATGTGCTCACATCCAAAACCGGCTTTCGAAAATCGATTTCTGTCGTTTGGGGTTCCTATGGCGATATTCCCGTTCCCGCCGATTACGACGGCGACGGACTAACCGACGCGGCGGTCTTTCGCTCGTGGGAAAATCGCTGGTACATCGCAATGAGCAAGTCCGGCGAACTCGACATTCGAACCTTTGGCCAATCGGGCGACGACCTGCTTGTCCCGGCGGATTATACCGGCGATGGCCGCGCCGACCTTGCAATATTTCGTGCAGGCGTTTGGTTGATTCAGGACATTACGGGTTACGAGACAGAGAGGTTCGAATTCGGTTTTCCCGATTCCGAACCTGCACCTGCCGACTATGACGGCGACGGCATTACCGATTTCGCGGTTTATCGCAACGGCGTCTGGTACATATACGAAAGCGGAAAGCCGCGGTTTCGCACCGTAAGGTTTGGCGGAAAAAAAGATATCCCCCTAAACTCGCTCAGCGTTAGGCCGAGCCTGATTGCGGTTCGCTAGAGATCGCAAATTGCGTAAAGCATATTGGAGAAGGCCGCCACGCCTTCTCCTTTTTTTTTGCGCATTCAGTTGCGTTGCCGCAGCATCGAATTTGCGTGATACTAGTGCTTTGTAACTTAAGTTATTGAATTTTTTTGTGTTATGCGCGTGTGAATTCGCGGTTCGGGGTTTTTTACTGCGGACGAGCTACCGCCAATGCACAAGCCCGCCATTGCAGAAGCCCGCACGAAGTAAGGGCGAAAAGACTGGAACGCAGGCATCCTTGCCTGCTTCGAGTGCGGAATGCGGACAGGAATGTCCGCGTTCCATTGCACAAGCCCGCGCGTAAGCAAGGGCGATACCAGAATGCGCACGTCCGCGCGCTCGTTCACACTCACGTTTCGGCACGGAGATGCGCGTATCGCCCTTGCTCACGCGCGGGCTTCTGCAAAGACGTTGCGTGAATAAAACACTTGACAATGCCTGCAACGCTGTGATACGGTTACATTCTGCCGGCGTGACAGAACCTCGATGGCTGATTATTCGGAACACACAGAACGCACTTCTCGTAATGAATTCGACCTGCTTGATCGGATCGGCCCGGCATTCCCGCTGTTACGCGTTTCAGATGTTTCAAATGTTTCAGGCGTTTCAGGCGTTTCATTTGTTTCAAACGTTTCACAGAAACATAGATACTCCGCTCAGAAACGAAACACCGGCGCAGCGGCAGATTACCTTATAAATGCGCGCCGGCTTATGGGCAGTTCCAAAAAACACGATGTTGAATAATAACGGGCGTGGATCGATGTTGTTCTGCTTGTCTTCCTTTGCGGTCTTAGCGGCTTCGCGCGAAATCACACGAACGCGATATTCTGTCGCTAAAATTGGCGAACTACACCATTTCGGACTGAAAATCGGGCGACGGATGACGAAATCGTTTATTCGTGCGATCTGAGTTATCATTATCGAGCAGGTTTTTATTGGCTTTCAGTTTCTGAGTGCTGAGGAACGCGATTTGCTTTAATATTGGGCAAACGAGCCTTTTGCGTGGGCATTGGTGCTCGCCACTCTAACCAACGACAGACAAATTTTCAGGAGGGAATGATATGCGTTCCACAAAACTATTTTTCACGGCTGTGATTTTCATGCAGGCCGCATTTGGCATTCACGCAGCGACGCCTTACGCGACGGACGAGGAGCCGGAAGTAACCGACCGCGTTGCACGATTCAGCTATGTCAGCGGTGATGTTTCGATCAAGCGTGCAGGAAACGACGATTGGGAAAAAGCCGCATTGAATCTTCCGGTTGTTGAGGGCGACGAGATAACGGCCGCGGCGGGAGCGCGATTTGAAATTCAGTTCAACGCTTATGCTCACGTCCGCGTTGCGGAAAATTCCTTTCTGAAGATCACGACCCTGACTGACAGCGGCATCGCGCTCAGCCTGCCCGAAGGCAGTCTTTCGCTGACGGCGAAGAAATTCGATACCGACAAAATGTTTATCGAGATCGACGCCCCGAAAACGACGGTCGCTGTCCAGAAGTCGGGACGATACAGAATCGACGCGGGCGAAGCCGGAAGCTCCGAACTGCGGGTCAGCGTTTCGGACGATGGCGAGGCGCGTGTCTATTCGAACAACTCAGGTTTTTCGCTCCGCGACGGGCGAAGCGCACGCATTTTTCTCGATGGCGCGAATGCCGGCGAGTGGGAAAACGGCAAGACCGCACTGTTCACCGACGAATTCGATCAATGGGCGACAGACCGCGACGAACTGAATGTAAAACGCCTTAGCAATGCGAATTACGGACAATATTACGATGACGACATCTACGGCGCCGAAGACCTGAACTCGAACGGCGATTGGGTTCACACGCTCGATTACGGCTATATCTGGCGGCCTTATCGGAGCACGATTTCGAGTTATTCGGACTGGTCGCCGTATCGTTACGGCCAATGGCGCTGGCTGCCTTCGTATGGCTGGACATGGGTCAACGACGAGCCGTGGGGCTGGGCAACCTATCACCACGGACGCTGGATATGGTATAGCGGCGGCTGGTATTGGTCGCCTTACAGCCAATATCGACAGCGAAAGAGTTGGTGGTATCCGGCATTGGTCGTGCTGCGCGTTTTCAATAACAACGTCTGCTGGTATCCGCTTCCGTATGATTACGGGTACTATAACTACAATAGACATTACTACGCCGGCCGACGACGCAACGACAAGGGCCAGAGGCCAAGTCCTTCGCCGAGGATACAGATAGCGGAACCGCGACCGGAAGAGCCGGTAAAGGGAAAGCAGGTCAGAAGAGTGGACATTCCGGATACAGGAGTGATCGCTGTTAAACTCGACGATTTTGGTAGAGGGAAAAATGGCATTTCACGGCTTCCGCAGCAAACCTCTCGCCGAGTGATAACGGAAGAGCCGACAGTTCAGAACGAACTGCCGCGGCTGCCGACGATGACTGATATTAAATCAAAAGTAGGAACCGAAATTCGGGCGCAAACGCCGCCGATCGCAGTGATCCCGAATAACCGCACGATCGGCGCCGGCAAACGCGATGATGCCGCGCCGCTGGATAAGACGCTGCAAAATCGGATCATATACGGAAACAGGCCGTCGATCCAGACCAAAGCTGCGACGGACGAACCGAACACGAATTCCGATAAAAGGAATCTTCCGCGAACCGGTGCGGTCGAAAGACCGAAGGTTACAACCACGGAACCAACGCCTATCATTCAGCAGACGCCGAGCGTTCAGAAAAAGGAAGAGCCGACACGGCGCGACACGCCGATCTTTGTAGAACCGAGACGGAACGAACCGCCAGCGCAGAAAAAGGAGGAACCGACACAACGCAGCACGCCGATATATGTAGAGCCACGCCGGAGCGAACCGCCTCGTTCCGAACCGACCAAACAAAGAGATGATCCTCCGCCGCCGCAAAGATCCGAACCGCGTTCTGAACCGACTCCAAAAAGCGATCCGGCTCCTCAGAAACCGGAGCCTCGCTCAGAGCCGACAAAGAGAGACGATCCGCCGCCGCAAAAAAGCGATACAAAAAAACCGAATCGCTAGTTACCGAATGGCACCGAAAACGCTCCGGTGTGGTCCAAAACGATTCCGGCGGAGCCTTTCGGCGCAAAGGCAGAAAGATTTGAACTTGAGTTTTGCAGAAAGATCGAGCGGTCGATGGCAGTTGGGTTTCCGACGACGACGAAGCGAATGTTCTTCATATACTTGACGCTTGCGGCACGGATCTGTTCGGGTGTTACGCTGCGGATTCCGTCCAAAAACTTCTGCGCTCTTTGCCAGCCGCCGCCTATCAATTCATATTTCGCAAGCTCCGCGGCCTGTGCTCCGCTTGTTTCCTGATCCAAATAATAAAGCGGCAGAAAATGCCCCGCGATCCTAGGGATAGTTTCTTGTTCTATCAATTCGGTACGCATGGTTTTTACCTCGTCAAGCATTACTTTCACGGCGGTATTTGCATCCACGGCGGTTACATAGATATTCGCGGTGTTCGCCGCAAGGTCATGCATCTCGGCATTCGGGGCGTACGATAAACTGCGTCTGACCCGAACTTCCTGGAATATGCGGCCTTGCAATAACGAGATCGCGATCCGCATTGCGTAATAATCGGGGGCGTTCAGCGACGGAGCGTTAAAAACTCCCTCGACGTAATTCGTGGGAAGATTTCTGGTGGTGATATCGAGCGTCGGGCGCGAAAAATCGAGAACCGGAACTGCGGGCACTTTGTAATCGCCTCGCGGCAGTTTGCCGAAGGCAGCGGCGATCCGCGGCTTCAGGGTTTCGGCGTCAAAATCGCCGACTATCACAAGCAAAAGGCGCGAAGTCTGCATCACTTTTTGGTGATATGCCTGGAGGTCTTCGGCCTTGAAACTGCTTACGGTTTCGATCGTACCGCTCGGATCTACCGCATACGCCGTGTTCGCGTTAATCGTTTTATCGACCATTACCTGCAAGGTGTTATCGGGGTCGGATTCCTGTTCACGCAGGCCGGCCAACATTTTTCCGCGCGTCAACTCGATGTCTTGCGGCGCGAAAGAGGGATTAAACGCGATGTCGATAAATGCATCCCACGTGCGGTCAAAACCTTCGCGCGTCGAGGCAAGCGAGAGAGCGCTGAAATCGTAATTTGAACCCGAACCGATGCCGCTGCCCGTGCCTGCAAGTTCGCGCCTCAATACCTCGCGCGGATACTTCTTGCTCGCTTCGGTGGCAACGCTCAGCATAAAGTTTTCGATGCCTGCATTCTTCGCATTCAGGTTGCGAACGCCGCCGCGAAAAAAGAGACCGGCGGCAACGGTCGCGCTGCCCGGACGCCGCTTTACCAAAATCTTCAGGCCGTTTACTTCAAATTCGGTTATCTGATTTTCCGGTGACGAATTTGAAGACGTTGAATTTTGTGCGAAAGCGAATACCGGCAATACGATGCTGCCGGCAACGAACGCCAATAAGGCGCTTTTCAATCGAATGTTTTGAATTTGTATTGTGAACATATTATTTACCGATCAGATCGTCGGTCGTAATTCCCGATTCAGATTTTGAAGCGGGTGAGAGCATGGCAACCGCGATGTGCGATTTGCCCTGAATATAAGTTTGAACATATCGATTCGTATCGGCACGCGTTACGG
>JBOGOW010000053.1:0-13982 GCA_050748285.1 Pyrinomonadaceae bacterium | reverse complement strand
GCTAAAAGGTCGTTCGATTCAGTAAAACCTTATCCGGTAAACACGCCCGGATCGCGGGTCAGATAATCCTGCATCGTATAGGCAAACATTATCGCGAGCCAAAAGAAGCTGGCGATCGCCGCAAGCCAGATAAGTTTCGGGCTCCAGTAAACGTGCATAAAAAAGAGCATAACGCACGTCATTTTGGTAAACGCAATGCCAAGCGCGACGAGCGTATTTGCACCCGGAAAGATCCAATCCATATCGACTGTCGCCGCGTAATAAGTCAGGATAGTGCCGACAACCAGGATCAAGAATATGCCGATATATTTCGGAATATTCATATGATCGTGTTCTTCGTGATGATCTTCTGCCATTTATCCTCCGTGCATAAAATGTCGCCCGAGCAAATAAAGCAGCGGGAACAGGAATATCCAAACGATGTCAACAAAGTGCCAATAAAGCCCCGACATTTCGACCGGCATATAGTATTCGGAATGGTAATTTCGGCGCCATGCCGTAAAGAGCAGCCACGACATCAGCGCAAGCCCGACGATCATATGCAGGGCGTGAAGACCGGTCATCACGAAATAGAGGTAATAAAAGATGCGAACCTTATCGCGAAATTTATTTCCGTCGATCACGCCATTTGAATAGTAGCCGATTTGTTCGGCCTTTGTGAGAAAATCGCCTTCTTCGGCCTGTTTCGCAAGCGAACAATCGGGAAATTGAAATTCACCGTGCGGGTTGACATAGACGTGTTCCTCGCCGTGGCTTACCTCCCAACAGGGTTTTGCTTCTCCATGATGAGCATTCGGGTCTTCTTTGGTTTTCTTGTTCCAACCTGCGACCGGAACGAGCCCGTCATTGTATTTATCCGTGTACTCGACCGTCTTTACACCCAGGAATGTAGCGCCGAATATCATCGTCAGCACAATCATTATTACCTGCATATTACGGTTCGATTTTTGCGCGTAATATACGGTAAGCGCCATCGTCAGGCTGCTGACGATAAGTACGAGCGTATTCAGGCCGCCCCAAAACGCATTGAGGTGATTACTACCGGCAGCAAATGCCATGGGAAAGCGTGAACGAAACACGAGATACGCCGTAAACAGCCCGCCGAAGAACATTATTTCCTGCACCAGGAACATCCACATCCCGATCGAGACAGACTCTTCCTGCTGGCCCATATCTTCAAACTGGTGCTGAAGACCGGGTTCGTGATATCGAAATTTTCCGTTTTCTTCGTGTGACGACATATAAGAAATTTGCGATTTTCAATTTGCGATTTTCGATTTCAGAATTTCTGCCATCGCCCTGCACGGTTCGATTTGGGCAATAAAAATCGCAAATTGAAAATCGAAAATCGAAAATTAACTAGACGGTCGTAACCGATTCCCTCCGTTTTGCTTCTTCAATATCAAGACCGCTTTCTTCGCCGAATTCATACGCCTCCCAGGTAACGACGGGCATAACTTCAAAATTCTCGGTCGGCGGCGGCGACGAAGTTCGCCATTCAAGGCCGGGCAGCATCCACGGATTATCGCCCGCCGGTTTTCCGGAAATAAGCGACTGTGTCAAATAGATCAACGGCAATACCAACCCGACGCCGAGAACCGAGGCACCGGCGGTCGAAAAGATATTCAGCACCTGAAACTCTTCGGGATACGAGGCGTATCGACGCGGCATTCCCATATAACCGAGAATAAATTGCGGGAAAAATGTCAGATTAAAGCCGATAAATACGAGCATCGCCGAGATCTTTCCCCAAAACTCGGAATACATCTTGCCGGTCATCTTCGGCCACCAATAATGGATGCCGCCGAGATAAGCGATCACCTGTCCGCCGACCATCACGTAATGGAAATGAGCGACAACAAAATACGTGTCGGTCAGGTGGACGGTCAAACCAATAGCTCCGAGAAATAGACCGGTCAGGCCGCCGATCAAAAACAATCCCATAAAACCGATCGCGTAAAGCATCGGCGTATCGTATGAAATCGAGCCCTTATACATCGTGGCGGTCCAATTGAACATTTTGATCGCCGACGGCACCGCAACGACCATCGTCAGAAATGAGAACACAAGTCCGGCATATATCGACTGGCCGCTGACGAACATATGATGTCCCCACACGAGAAAGCCGAAAACGGCGATAGCGATGCTGGAAAACGCAATAAACTCATACCCAAAGATATTCTTGCGCGAAAAATTAGAGATCAGTACGCTGATAACGCCCATTCCCGGCAGGATCATAATGTAAACCGCCGGGTGCGAATAGAACCAGAACATGTGCTGGAACAATATAGGGTCGCCGCCGATCGCCGGATCGAAAATGCCGACATGTGCGATGCGTTCGATGGCAAGGAGCAGCACTGTAATTGCGATTACCGGTGTTCCGAGAATCATCACAAGGCTGGTCGCATATTGCGCCCAGACGAAAAGCGGAAGACGAAACCAAGTCATTCCGGGCGCACGCATCGTGTGCACGGTAACGATGAAATTCAAGCCTGTCAGGATCGACGAAAATCCGTTGATAAATATGCCGAGTCCGACGGCCATCACGTATGTATTTGAAAACGTCGTGCTGTAAGGCGTATAGAAAGTCCAACCGGTATCGATGCCGCCCTGCATCAACGCCCAAACGGTGAACGCACCGCCGATCCAATATATGTAAAGACTAATCAGATTGATACGCGGCAATGCGAGGTCTTTTGCACCGATCATTATCGGCAAAAAGAAATTGCCGAGCACCGCAGGTATCGACGGGATCAGGAAGAAAAAGATCATCAGGATCCCGTGTTGGGTGAAAACTTTATTGTATGTCGCCGATTGAACCAGATCGCTCGCAGGCGTGAGCAGTTCGAGCCGGATAACCGAGGCGTAAATACCGCCGGCCATAAAGAACATCGACACCGTGATCAAATACATGATCGCGATGCGCTTATGATCCTTGGTCAAAAGCCACGATTTGACCGAGAAACCGTTATTTAAATAGTTCAGTTTCGGCGTTCCGCCCTCGTCCATTGTGCCTGCGTTATACATAGTTATCTACCGCCCCTAATTACCGCTATTGGCGGGTGAATTCGTATTCGCTTTTGTCGCTGTACTCGCATTCGCCGCCGGTGCGGTCGCCGCTGTCGTACTCGTAACGCCGCTTAGCGATTTGATATAAGCGACAAGAGAAACCAATTGCTCTTCAGTAACCTGCCCCTTAAATGTCGGCATGATCGGCTGAAATCCTTCGACCACCTGCGAACCGGGATTCAGTATCGAATTGCGAATATATTCGTCGTTCGCAACGATGGTTTGCCCGCCGACCAGTTTCACATCCTTGCCGTAAATTCCCTCGAGCTTTGCACCGCGCTGCTGCGGGCCGCCCGCGTGGCACGAAGCACAGCCGAGTTTATTCTCAAAGAGGTCGCGGCCCTGTTCGATCGGTGTTTGACCGGAGACATTGCCCTCGAGCCAGTTATCGAAATCACGCTGCTCCATCACGTAAACAAAACCGCCCATTCCCGAATGGTTCAGCCCGCAGTATTCGGCGCAAAACAGATGATATTTTCCCGGCTTCGTCGCCTCGAACCAAAGATATGTATATCTTCCGGGAATAACGTCCGCCTTTGTTCGAAACGCGGGGATCGAAAAATCGTGCAGCGCATCCTCGGTCGTCATCGTCAATTTGACCTTTCGTCCGACCGGAATATGCAGTTCGTTTATCTCCCGCTGGCCGGTTTCGTGCTGGAGTTTCCACATCCATTGCTTGCCGACGACATAAACCTGCATCGCATCTACGGGCGGCGTGTATTGGTTGAAATAAACGATCGCACCGCCGAGAAAGATAGTCATCGAGACAACGAACGGCACGAACGACCAGCCCGCTTCGAGTACCATCGAACCGTGTATCTCGTCCGGCGTGGCAAATTTTTCAGTCTCGCGATATTTAACGATAAAAAAGAAGATCGCGACCACGATCGGGATAGTAAATGCAACGCTGACCAAAATCAGATATAGATACAACAGGTCAACCTGCCACGCGAAGGTCGAAGCCTGTTCGGGAAATAATGGTACCCACGAAGTCGTCTGCATAACTTATCAGTTGTCGGTGGTCGGTGGTCGGTGGTCGGTTTTGTCTTCCTATTCGCTATTCGCTATCCACTGTCCACTGTCCACTATTTTCTTATTCCTTTTCCAAAACACAAAACCCATCGCGCCCATGCCGATGAGCAAAGCAACCGCCATTATCCGCAAAACGGCGAGTATCTGAAATCCGTATTTTCCGGTCGCCGGGTCGTAGTGATAACAATAAAGCAAAAGCTGGTCTGAGATCGCGCCGATCTTTTTATCGGCGGATTCGATCAGCCCGAATTTCACATCTTTCGGCGCGTAATCGATGCCGTAAAAGTATCGGGACATTTTGCCGTCGGGCGTAACGATCATCACGCCGCTTGCATGCGCGAATTGATTCGACTTTTCATCCCATTCATATTTAAAGCCGACCGCCTTTGTAACTGCGTCGATCGCCGTTTGGTCGCCGGTCAAAAAATGCCAGCCGTTTTCGGTTCCCTTGCGTTCGAACCGCTCCATATACGAAGCCTTTTTATTTGCGGCAAGATCGGGCTTTTCATTCTCACGCGCATCGAAGCTGATCGCTATAACGTCATAGTCTTTCCCGGGATCGAGCGAAATGCCCTTTAACGAGCCGGTCAGTCCATTCAAAACCTGATTGCAGAGCATCGGACATTCGTAATAGACGAGCGCCAATATTGCGGGTCGGCCGCTTTTGAACAGATCTCCTAAGCGGATCGCATTCCCGGCTTCGTCCTTTAGCTGAGCATCGAGCGGAAGCTGTTCGCCGAGCCTTTGCTCGATGCCGACCTTTTGCAATTGATCGGGCAAACCATTGCTAGCGCCGACCGATGGTTCATATGTTCTGGGGGAATAGAGCGGCGAATTGTAATGCTCGTTCTTTTGCGCAGGAGCGCTGATAAGGAAACACACGAGAGCGATCGATAGAACAAGAGTTCTTCGAATTCCCGATAAAATTGTGTTTCCAGTCCTTATCATTTTTATCTGCGCGAGGCGGATGCGTTTCTGCCTGAGCTCGCATCCGAAATATACTTTCTTGATTCAGACGCAAATTTTTCGGCATCGGCTCCGCTTTTTGCCTTTACATTTTGTTCGAGCAATTTCGCTTTTGCCTCGTCAATGGGTATCGACGTCATCATGCCGGTTTTCGGATCTGTATAACCGCGTTCACGCATTTCATCCCACTGCTTTTTCAATTCCCGATATTCTGCCTGCGGAGCCCCAAGCTCCATATTCACGCGTCCGCCCGGAGCATCGACGCCGAATCCGGGTGCGCCCTGAACCCTTGGTTCGGGTGGAAGATGCTCTTTGTCCGTCATCATCATCGGATCAGGCGGGCCGAAATTCTCGGCAGAATACTCCTCAAGCACGCCATAGAATGCATTCATCAAAACGAACGTTACAACAATCAGCAATAAGAGGCCGATGGCGAATTTCACGACTCCGCCAACGCCGATCTCGTTGGGTTCGTATGGCCTGTCCAGTTCTGAAACTGTCGGTTCGTGTTTTTTTGATGACATATTTTTCTAATGCCCCTTGCCGTGATCGATCGCCCGCTGAAAGAACGGATCCATAAACGGCACCAATGCCCGAGCCTTCAGCTGCCCGAAGAAATACCAAAGCCAAATACCGCCGACGGCTATCACGCCGGCGAGATCCATCCAGCTAATAATAAATGCTCCCTGGCCGGCGCCGTGGGTGTTGATCCGCGGTGACGGGCCGATCAGAAAGAACATATCGACGAGCCGCATAAGCAGAATAAACAGTGCTATCGATGCAAGCATCTTTGGTTTTCGCTTAAAATCCTGTTGGAGCAATATTAAAAATGGAAACGCAAAATGCAGCAGGATCAGTCCATAGCCGATCCATATCCAGCCGTTTTCCATCCGCGTTATATACCACCCGGTTTCTTCGGGAATGTTTCCCGACCAGATGATCAAAAGCTGTGAGAAATTGAAATACGCCCAAACCATTACGAGGGCGAGCATCAATTTCCCGATGTCGTGAAAATGCCGCTTTCCGAGAATGTCGTTCATCGGCACCTTATCGGATAGATACGCAAGCATCGTAGCCGAAAAGCAAAAACAGCTCAGCGCCCAGCCGGCGACGAAAAGCAGACCCCAGATCGTCGAGAAAAAATGCGGATCAAGCGTCATCACCCAATCCACGACGGCGAATGTCACAACAAGCGCATATATCACCATCGTCGGGCCGGAAAAGCGCGACATTCGCGCGAGAAGCGACGCGGAATGCTCATAATTGTCCGTCGCATCCTGTTGGGCCGACCACTTATTAAGCAGATAAACCATCACACCGAACAAAGCAAAATAGATCACCGAACGCGCGACCCAAGCCCACGGCAGCAAATAGATGCCTCGTGCTTCTATTGCATGTTCATTTGGCGACATATGCGTCCATTCGTAGATAGAATGATTAAACACGCCGACAGCAAGCGGCACGAATAACAGAAAGATCAATGGAAGCGTTCGCGAACCTGCCTCAACAACTCTTCGGATCACAATGCCCCACGCACCGCCGGTCAAATACTGAAGCATCAAAACGCCAATACAGCCGATCCCGATGCCGCCCCAAAAAACAAAGCCAAGCAGCCAGCCGCGCAAGGCTTGTTCAGGGTCGAAGTACAACCCTATAAACCACGCGACGAGTGCAATTCCGCCAATGCCTAGGGCCAATGTCCTCAGCCCGTCGATCTCACCGGGTGCGTTATATCGACCGCGATCGATCATTATTTAACACCTCCGGGACTATGCGTGTTTGAAGGTTCTGCGCTATGCGAAGTTTCGCCTTCCGGTTTTATATTGGCGTTCATCTTCAAAATTTCTTCCGGGTTCTGGCTGACCTGCAATGCGCGAATATATGCAACAACGGCCCAACGATCAGCCGCCGGCAAAACCGCGGCATAGCTGTTCATCTTTCCCCAGCCCTTTGTGATGACGTCGAAAAAATGTCCGACGGGCGCGTTTCGAAGGCGGTCGTCGTGATATGTCGGCGGCGGCGAAAATCCGCGGCGAACGATCATCCCGTCGCCTTTGCCGATCGGGCCGTGGCAAACGATGCAATAAATGTTGAAGCGGTTCTCGCCGCGGTCAACCAACTCTTTCGTTACCGGAATCGGGAATTCGTCGATAGCATTCGGAAATGAAGTTACGATGGTATTTCCAGCGGCATTCGTAGTGCTTTCGACCTGAACATTCAGGTTCGGATTATCGATCTGGCCGGTATAAAAAGCCTTGTTTTCTTTCAATTGACCGCGCGCGACCGTTCCATCCGGAGGCACACGCGAAGCGCGACCGTCGTTAAAAAACTCACTTTTCTTGTAAGTCTTATAACGCGGCTGATCCTGCATATCAAAACGCACGCCGCACGACGAAGCCAGAAGGCAAAAAGCAGCAAGCAGCAAGCAGCCAAACCGCTTTCGGCGTTTCGTCCACTGTCCACTGTCCACTGTCCACTTTCCGCTACTCTGGAACATCGAACACCTCCTGCGGTTTCAGGCTTTCCATAAACGCTTTTGTCTCGTCGTGGTCATATTTCGCGTCGGCAGATTCTATAATCAAAAAGAATTTTTCACGCGTAGCGAGCGCAAATCGCGGCACATTGAAAACCGGATGATACGGCCTAGGCAATCCATTCAGGAACAACATTCCAAAGACAGCGGTAAAGCCGGCGAGCAGGATTGTCAACTCAAACGACGGGGGCACAAATGAGGGCCAGCTCAAATACGGGCGGCCGCCGACATTGATCGGATAATCGATATAATGCACAAAAACCTGGAGGCTTACGCCAAGCAGCAAGCCCGTTATTCCGCCAAAAAAAACAAGTACGGGCAAGATGCTTCGCTTTATGCCAAGTGCCTCATCCATCTCATGGATCGGAAATGGCGAGAAGGCGTCAGTTTTTGTAAATCCGGCGTCGCGCACCGCTCTCGCCGCATCGACCAACTCGGTCGGCGAATCGAATTCGGCCATTATTCCGTATAGTTTCTCACTCATACATTCACCGCCTTACTTATTTGGCGGATCGGTCTTGTCGTATGTGTACTCGACCTCGACCACATTTTCCTCAAAATCCTGCTGATGTCCGTGGACATTCGCCTCCGGCAAAAGCGTTCGCACCTCAAAGATCGAAATGATAGGCAAAAACCGGACGAACAGATATATCAAAGAGAAAAAGAACCCGAGCGTTCCGACAAACATCCCGATATCGATCATCGTCGGCGAATACATTCCCCACGACGACGGCAAAAAATCGCGATTCAAACTTGTAATGATGATAACGAATCGTTCGAGCCACATTCCCATGCTGACAATGATGGAAATTATAAAGAGCCAAAAAGGACTTTCGCGGAAACGCTTGAACCACAAAAATTGGATCGAAACTCCGTTACAAAATATCAGGAACCAGTAAAACATCCAGTAAGGACCTTCCCAGATGCGGTTCTTTATCAAAAAAACTTCGTATTGCGAGGCGCTGTACCATCCAAAGAACGCTTCCATCGCATATCCGTAAACCACGATCAAGCCGGTCGCAAGCATCACCTTGCCCATATAAATAAGATGTGTGTCGGTGATGAAATCCTTCATGTTGTACCAAACACGAAGCGGGATACAGAGGATCAATACCATCGCAAAGCCGGCAAATATTGCACCGGCCACAAAATACGGCGGAAATATGGTCGCGTGCCATCCGGGCACCTGCGAAACCGAGAAGTCTAACGAGACGATCGAGTGAACCGAAAGCACGAGCGGCGTCGAGATTCCCGCAAGCAGCAGATACACGATCTCATACCGATGCCAATGTCGAGCCGAACCGCGCCAACCCCAGGAAAGGATTCCGTAAACAAACTTAAAGTATTTATTTTTCGCGCGGTCGCGAAGCGTCGCAAGATCGGGGATCAGACCGACATACCAAAAAAGCAGCGAAATGGTCGCGTATGTCGAGACCGCGAACACGTCCCAAACAAGCGGCGAACGAAACTGCGGCCAGACGCCCATCGTGTTCGGATATGGAAAAAGCCAGTAAGCTGCAAGCCACGGCCGACCAGTATGCAGCAGCGGGAAAACAGCGGCATTGGCTACCGCAAATAAAGTCATCGCCTCGGCAAATCGATTGATCGATGTTCGCCATTTCTGATTCAGCAGCAAAAGAATTGCCGAGATCAAGGTTCCCGCGTGACCGATGCCGATCCACCAAACAAAGTTAATAATCGGAAACGCCCAACCGACGGGGACATTGTTTCCCCAAACTCCTGTACCGCGAACAAGCAGGATCGAGACGGTAACGAGAAGCAATTGCGCAAGCATAAACGCGATAGCGAAGCCGATAAACCAATGAAACGGCGTCTTCTTCTTTAAAGTAACGTCGCCGATCTTATCCGAAACGGTGGCAAACGTGTGATCGCCCTCCACCATCTTCGGCTGCATGCTTAGTTGTATCTCTTTCAGATCTCGCATCTTAATTGCGTTCGTACTGCCTACTGCTTTCCGCCTTCTGCTCAATGCGTCGCTTCCTTCAATTTTTCACCTTCATGCTCAGGCTCGCCATGAGACTGCGGAATTTTCAAAGGTTTGTAATCCGGCATTTCCTTGTTCTGATTCTTAAGTCCGGCCAAATAAGTTGTTCGCGGCTGAGTGTTCAATTCGTTCAAAAGGTTGTAATTGCGCCTGTCTTTCTTTGAAGCCGCAATCTTGCTGACCGGATCATTCATATCTCCAAAAACGATCGCGTTCGTCGGGCATGCGGCCTGACACGCGGTTACGATCTCGCCGTCAGCGATCTTGCGGGCATCTTTTTCGGCCTCGATTCGCGCCGCCGAAATTCGCTGCGTGCAGTATGTACATTTTTCCATCACGCCGCGGCTTCGGATCGAAACCTCAGGATTCCGCATCAATTTATATTGCGGCGTATCCCAATCCTGATATAAAAAGAAATTGAACCGGCGAACTTTATACGGGCAGTTGTTCGAGCAATATCGCGTGCCTACGCAGCGGTTATAGACCATGTCGTTCAACCCTTCGGCACTGTGAACCGTGGCACCGACAGGGCAAACCACTTCGCACGGAGCCTGTTCGCACTGCTGACATAAAACGGGCTGAAAATGCGCGCCTTCGGGAGCATTGAGGTCGCTGCCGGCATAATAAGTGTCGATCCGCATCCACTGCATTTCGCGGCTGCGTTCGACCTGCTCCTTGCCTACGACCGGAATATTATTTTCTGACTGACATGCCAAAACACAGGCGTTGCACCCGACGCATGAATTCAAATCGATGGTCATTCCCCATTTGTTGCCGTTGTATTCATACGGCTCATACATCGACTTGTCCCTAAAATCTTCCTGATGGCCGATATTCTCGTCTGCCTGATAAGCGTCGATATCGAATACGCGTAAAATGTCGCGGCCTTCCATATTGAAATGGATCTGTGTCGATGCAATAGTTGCTTTTTCGCCGGTTTTTGTTATTTCACCGGTTCCAAAGCTCATCGCGTCTGAACGCATCACATCGAATGCGTTGTAGCCGATACCGGTTCCGATCTTGCCCGCACGAGTTCGGCCATAGCCCATGTGAATCGTTACTACATCGTCCGGCTGTCCGGGCGAGATCCATACGGGAACCGGCTTCTCGATATTCACGCCCATATAATTGAGCGTAACTGTGTCCGCAAAGAAATTAGATCCCTTCGTGTTGATGAAAGCGGTCCCGCGTTCGCCGCCGGAAATTTCGCGTGTGTCGCCGTTACGATTTAAATTCAGTTTTGCCGCCGTGCCCGAACTAACGAGCGCGACGTTTTCCCAAGTGATTTTGTTAAGCGGATTCGGCAGTTCCTGCAGCCAGCCGTTGTTCGTAAATCGCCCGTCGTAAATGCTCGGATCGGGCATGATCGCAATTTCCAAACTGCCTGACTGTGCAGACTTCGTTTCGGAAAGACTCAAAAATGCCGTATTCACAGTCAATGTTTTTGCCGGAAGGGCGGTGTTTGAAACGACGCCGTCATGAACCGCTTTTCGCCAATTATCTTCAAAATTTGAAGTCGCAGCTGCCTGTTGCGGTGTTACGTCAGTCGCAGGCGATCCCGATCTCTCCGGCGGCGGAGCTGCTGCGACCGTCGTGCCGGCGGAAATCGTCTGCCTTTGCCAATATTGCTTTACGATATCGTAATCGGTTTTTTCGAAATTCTCGCGGAAGAAAAGCTGGACAATTTCGTGAACTCCGCGACCGTCATATAGCGGCTTGATCAGCGGTTGAATGATCGAAACGGTGCCGTCATAACCGCGGGCATCGCTCCATGATTCGAGGAAATGCTTGTCCGCGACATGCCAATGGCAAAGCTCGGCAGTTTCATCGAAATGCATTCCAAGATGAACGCGAAGCGGAACCTTCTGCAGCCTTTCAAAACTTAATTTGAGGTCAACTGGCGTGTTGTATGCCGGATTTCCACCAAGAATGATGAGCATCTTGACCTTACCGGCGTCTATATCCGTAACCAATTCGCGAAGCTGTTCGATCTGCAGCTTGTCGCCCGGTGAAAGCGGATCGGTATATGTAACGGTTTTTCCGTCGTTGCCGAGCGAAGAGTTTATCGCGTATGCAATTGCATGAACGATTGGCGGTTGATTGTCGCCTGCAACCACAAGCGAACGCCCTGCATGCTCCTTAAGGTCTTTCGCCATCGCCGCTATCCAATCCGTGTTTCCGGTGTAGTTTGACGACGTTCCTGGAAGTCCGATAGCCTGAGCAATAGCAGTCGCGATCCCGGCCATCTCGCTAGGTTTTACCGCAAGCCGGTGATCGGCCTTTACGCCCATCAAACTGGTCGTCGTCTCGATCACATAAAGCCGGTTCATCTCGGTCTTTTCTTCGGAAAGCCGCCGACCGCCGGCAAAATCGCTCATGTATCGCGGATTCTGCCCTGAAAAAATATCGGCGTCGAGCGACAAAATGCGCTCTGCCTGATCGAATTTATAAACGGGACGCGCCGCCGAACCGAAAGCCAATTTCGCCCCCGCGATCGCGTTGTCATTATTTACCGGCTCGTATTGATACCAACGTGCGTTTGGCAGCTCCGATGACAATTGACGAAACTGATCCTGAAGCGTCGGCGATGTTACGGTCTGCGAAAGAAAACGAATGCCGGCGCCGCCGTCCGTTCGATTTTCTTCGATGGCGGAACGCATTGTGGTCATGAAATTTTGCCACGATTTCGGCGTCCCGCGATAAAGGATCGCCTGCGACCTGTCGGGGTCGTACATATCCAAAAGCGACGCCTGTGCGAGAACGTCTGTCGAGCCGAGGCTGCCGGGATGCTGCGGATTTCCTTCCAGCTTGATCGGCCTGCCGTCGAATGATTTTGCAAGAAGGCCGGTCGCAAAACCGCCGACCGACATCGCGGTCGCAAAATACAGAGGCTTGCCCGGAAGCATATCTTCAGGCGACTGGACATAAGGGACGATCTTCTCCGCCGGCTGGATAACGCAGCCCGAAAGCCCGGCGAAGGCGAGCGTTGCGCCCATCAGCTTGACGAAATTGCGGCGGCTGATCGCGTTGTCCCAATCTTCGGAATGAACCGGATACTCGCGTTTGACGAATTCCTCGAATTCCGGCGCATCGACAAATTCATCCACGCTGCGCCAATAATCCTTGCCGTTTTCTGACAGGATCTTGTTTCGCATCAACGCAAAATTTTGTTTACTTTCCAAGCTAGGCATCTTTTTCTGATTCCTAAAAATTAAATACTGCCCTTGTCCCGCTTCAGGACTGGAGGACGAGACGCCCTCCGGACAGCCACCGAGACGGCGGCGCTGCATCTATCTATGACACGTCGAACAACTCGTCAACATTTCGCGGCTGCGGATCTTATTAGCTGCCTTCAATTCTGTACGCTCTTCCGTGGTCAGGTCCGCGTCTTTCCAGTTCATATTAAATATCTCGGATTTAGGCCTGATAAATTTCTCCGGTTCGCGGTGGCATGCAATGCACCATTCCATCTGCAGCGTATTTTCCTGATAGACCGACGGCATATTGTCGATCTGTCCGTGACAGGTCGAACAGCCGACGCCTTTTGCAACGTGTATGCTGTGATTGAAATACGCAAATTCGGGCAGGTCGTGAACGCGCTCCCATTCGATCGGTTTATTATCGCGAAAACTTGCACGTACCGGTTCAAGATAAGGGCTGTCGGCCCAAATCTGGCTGTGACAATTCATGCAGGTTTGCGTTGAGGGCATTCCGGCCGAGGCGGTGGTCTCAACCGTCGAGTGGCAATATCGGCAATCGATGCCGTCGTCGCCGACATGATGTTTATGACTGAATTGCACCGGCTGCTGCTTTTCAACATAACGGCCAGTGAGATACGACGAGCGAGCGATCTGCGTGTAGGCGTAAAATGCGGCTCCGGCCAGTACAAAGCCGAGGATCATGCTGATCCGTGCAATGTTATTCGCGCTTTTGTTAAAAAATTGTGCCATTACACGACGTTCAAAACGCGTTAGCGATAAAAACGTTTAGATTTCGCAATTTCCCAGATCTGAAAAAAAACCTAAGCCCGGTGCATGCGAATTGATGAATAAATATTGAGAAAAATTACCGTAAAACTTTTGTTAATCTAACCTTAACTCTCAAATTCCGCAAGTGCGCCATATACAAATTATCGCGGTTAACATCTTGTAAACAACGAGAGTCAAAATTAGTTTTTCTGATGATTCAAATAAAATCGCTCCGAGATATGGGCGTTATTGCCGCGAACGGTTCGACATATCCGCAGCAAGAAAAGCTGCACCGAGTGCGGCGGCATTCTCGTTCAGCCTTGAAATGACTATATTTGAACCTTCGAATGCTCTGTGAGATGTGCATCGTTCAGCCTGACGCGAGATGGCGCCAAGCATTACACCGTCT
>JBOGOW010000052.1:0-14196 GCA_050748285.1 Pyrinomonadaceae bacterium | reverse complement strand
CGATTCAAAGAACGGGGTCTTGTAGGGTTGTCCGAGGATGCTCCACATGGTGCGAGCTCTAGGCGTCTCGACGCTGGAAAAGTTCGTTCTATTGTAGAGGCGACCACCCAAACAAAGCCCAAAGACGCGACCCAGTGGAGCACGCGCTCCTTGGCACGAGAGTCGGGTGTGAGCCATTCGAGCATCGCTCGAATCTGGAACACACACGGTCTGCAGCCGCATCGGACAAAGACTTTTAAGCTGTCGACGGACAAACGTTTTGTCGAGAAACTGACCGATGTCGTCGGTCTCTATATGAACCCGCCTGATAAAGCCATCGTGTTGTGCGTTGATGAAAAGACCCAGATACAGGCGCTTGATCGCTCGCAGCCCGGATTGCCGATGAAAAAGGGGCGATGTTCGACGATGACGCATGATTACAAACGCAACGGGACAACCTGTCTTTTTGCGGCACTTGATTTGCTCAGCGGCTCGGTGATCGGCTCCTGTTACCCTCTTCATCGCCATGAGGAGTTTCTCAAATTCCTGCGCAAGATTGATCGGGAAACGCCCAGAGACCTCGACCTCCATTTGATTCTCGATAACTATGGAACTCATAATCACCCGAATGTGAAAGCATGGCTTCAGCATCATCCGCGATTTCATCTGCATTTCACGCCTACCAGTTCCTCGTGGCTCAACCTTGTTGAAAGATGGTTCGGTGAACTCACCCGCAAAAGAATCCGTCGCGGCACTTTCAAGAGCGTGACCGAACTCATTGACGCAATAAAAGAATTTATTCGACTCAATAATCAAAATCCAAAGCCTTTCAAATGGACCAAGAAGGCCGAAGAAATATTGAAAAAAGTAAACCATTGTAAAGGTCTAACGGAAACAGTACACTAGGACAAAACACACAACTCCCTTACTCATGATTTCCTTTTCAGCTGCAAAGGGTCGGTCAGACTCCACGACTGGAACGCAGGCATCCTTACTCATAATTTCCTTTTCTACTGCAAATGGTCGGTCAGAGTCCACGACTGGAACGCAGGCATCCTTGCCTGCAAGAGGTGCGAAGCACGAATTGATCGCCGAAGCATCGCTTTTGGATCTACTGCTCTGCCATTTGTTTTTTTAGCTGGACGATGAAGGAACGGACGGCTGTGGCTTCGACGCTTTCGGGGAAAAGTTTAAGGAATGTTTCGTAGAGTGCGATGGCCTCTTTGTATTTTTTCTGCTTTTCGTAAATGACGCCGAGCAGCTGATAGATTGTGGGCGCATCGGAAGACGTGCCGAGCTGCTTGACGGCGACGGAGAAATACTTTGCAGCCTCATCGAAGTTTTTAGATTCCTGTTCGAAATCGCCTTCACTGCCGGCCCTTTCGGCACGATCCTGAAAGAGGATACCGAGGCCGGTATTCGCTTCAGGCTGAAAGCCGGCGCCATTCACGACCGCCTGTTTATAGGCAGCGATCGCCTTTTCCTCGCTTCCGATAAGCACCAGTATTCTCCCGTTTACAGCCGCGGCTTCGGCATTTTTTGGTTGAAGCGTTACAGCTTTTTTGATCGTATCCACAGCGCCTTGAAAATCGCCGGCTTCGCTCAAGGTTCGCGCAAGGCCGATATGCGCGTCGATATGCGTCGGCTTGAGCCTTATCGTTTTTCGATACGCTTCGATTGCCTTTGCACGGTCAACGGTCGAAAGCAGTTCGGCTTCCTGTAACGCGAGTTCGGCTTCGTCGGTCGTTTTTGTCAAACGAACGGCAACGATGCCTTTTCGCGCCGGAAGCAAGGTTTGGGTCGATTCGGCAAATCCGTTTGCTCGAACGCGAACGATCTGTTTGCCCGCAGGCGCTTGTTTGATCGAAAGCCTGCCTGTTTCATCGGTCGTGCCGTAACGCACACCATTAAGCCAAATGACGGCCTTCGGTTCGGTCATCACAGTTATGGTTCGTGCAGCTTGGCCGTAAACCGTTATCGCGGCGGAAATAAAAAGCGATGCGGAAATGCCGTATCGAAATAAAATGTTACTGCGGTGTGTTTGCATTTGTATTCGCGTTTTCATTTACCGCTTTTATTTGCGAGGTCTCGACCGTGATCGTTTCATCCGGCCATCGTGTGCGAACCAAACCTTCAATATCCGATTTTGCGGAATATGTGGCATTCAAGGCCGATTCCGCTTTAAATACTATCACCAAAATTCGCTTCGGTTGGGATGTTGGATCGCCGGCGTCGGTTGGCGCGTATTTCCAACTTGCCGATTCGACTGCCGGAAATCGCTTTTTTATTTCGTCAAGAAATAATAGGTCGGGATCGGTCTTTTTTCTGAGCACATCTATTTCGGTTTTCAGGCGATCGATCTCATTTTCCTGCTTTTCATCCACCGCCGAAACGATTCGCAGGCGTTCCGCAATATCCGACTCGGTGTTCGCTGAAATACGGCTCAATTCCGCCGTCGAAATGTTCAAAAGCACGATCTTCAGCCCGAGATCGCCAAGTCCATACGCCGCCATTTTTTCTTTTAAAAATGAGATCTCGTCTTCGCCGACCGCCTTGCCGACGACATAGACTTTCAATGTGCCGGGCAAATCTTTTCGATTCGCATCCCAACGGATCGGCTGTCGGTCGTCGCGTCGGATCTCGGTCTCGACAAAACTGCGCACGCCGCGATCGAAGCGTAATTTTTGCAGCACGCCGTAAAAGAGGATCGCGCTCGGGATGGTTATCAGGAAGGCACCAACAACGATAAGACGCTGCACAAAGGTCGATGTCTCGCCGTCAACCTGCTCGCTCTTAGGAAATTTCAGGAAGACAGAGATCAGATAAGTTGCGACCGCGATAAAGAATGCATTGATAAAGTATAAATAAAACGCGCCCAGAAAGATCGCCGTGTCGAAATGCGAGAGGCCGTAGCCGACGACGCATATCGGCGGCATCACCGCCGTAGCGATCGCAACACCCGGAATTGCGGCGGTTTTAGAATGACGCGAGCCGGCGACAATGCCCGCGACGCCGCCAAAAAAAGCAACGCCGACGTCCAGGATCGTCGGAGTCGTGCGGGCGCTCATCTCCGAAGTCAGTTCGCCGAGCGGTGAAAAAAAGAAATAAACTGTGCTGACAAAAAGCGCGACAAACGTGGCGACGCCGAGGCTCTGAAGCGCCGTTTTTAAAAGATTTCGATCAAGGATCGCAACGCCAAGCCCGACGCCAAGTATCGGCGACATCAACGGCGAGATCAGCATTCCGCCGATGATCACGGCGGTCGAATTCAGATCAAGCCCGATCGAGCAAAGTATGGTCGAACACGCAAGAAGCCATACATTAGTTCCGCGAAATTTTGTGTTTTCGCTGATCTCATTTATCGTGCCTTCTACATTCGTGCCGCCGCGAATCGAGACGATCACAAGAAACAGCCTTTTCCAGCGTTTGAACATAAGCGATGTTTATCCGATTCGTGTAAATTCGTCCGAAACGTCGTGGACTTCCGGCTCATCGAGAAAGCCGTCATTATTTCTGTCTTCGGCGAAAACGATCTTGATAAGTGGCGGCGCTATCAGGGTCGTTGCGACAGCCATAAATAAAACCGATGCGAAGAATTGTTCGCTGATCGCCGCAAGGCCTAATCCGATCTGTGCAACGACGATCCCGACTTCGCCCCGCGGGATCATGCCGACACCGACCTGCGCCATTTCGCGTCTCGTCATTCCCCATGCACCGAGTCCGCCGCCGATGAATTTTGTGATAACGGCTAAAATCGTGACGATTACCGCAAGCGTAATCACCGAACCCTCGCGAAAAACCGAAAGGTTGAGCTGCATCCCGATATTGACAAGAAAAAACGGCACAAAAAACTCAGTGACGCCGCTCGTAAGCTGATGCATTTTGGGGTTATCTTCGGTTGCCTCGGCCATCGCCATTCCCGCAAGGAACGCGCCGATTATCGCAGCGACGCCGAAATAAAGCGACGAAAACGCGAGACCAAAACAAAGGATCAAACCGATATTAAAGAATGGTTTATTCAGACGCAAAGCACTTATCTTTGGTGCAAGCCGCGTCATCAATTTCGATCCGAACAATCCAACTACCACGGTAAAAGCGACAGCAAGACCCGCGGTTTGCGCAATAGCGGCAACATTTACAGTTCCACTGCCGAGCCCTGAAACGACCGATAAAATGATCAACCCGAGAATATCGTCGATCACGGCCGCGCCGAGAATGATCCTCGAAGTTTGTTTATCGAGCAGATCCATCGAACCGAGAACGCGTGCCGTTATTCCTACAGACGTAGCGACCATCGCGGCCCCGATGAACATCGCTTCGACAAACGAACCGTCCCAGACAATCGCTATCAAATAACCCGCAGCAAAGGGAAACGCAACCCCAAGTACGCCGACCATCGCGGCTTTTTTGCCAACATTGAAAATATCCTGCGGCTTTGTTTCAAGCCCGACCATGAACAGCAGAAAGATCACGCCGATCTCGGCAACAATCGAGATCAGATCATTCGGCTGAACCCAGCCGAGAATGCTCGGGCCGATGACGACGCCCGCAAGTATTTCGCCAACCACCGCCGGCTGACGGAGACGCTCGAATATCTCCGCCATCAGTTTTGCGGAAACAATTATGATGAGCAGACCAAGCAAAATATTCGCGTGCTCGACCGATGCGGCAAGTACCAATGGCATAATTTCTCTATCAATATTCTAGCGTGATGCGTGCATTTTACAATCGCACAGCATCGACATTCGATTCAGATTCATCGCCGTTAGTCGGTATTGGGTCAATTTAAGATTTGTTAGTGTAATTTTGTGTAATTTCGTGGATTACCTTATTTCTTGGCAAAAGAACTGTCCACGAAATAACAAAAAATACACAAAAAGTAACCGAATGTTGGAAGCCGGTTCATGATAACAAAATCAAACTGACCCACTACCCGTTAGTCAAAAGACTTGATTTTTCGACGGCGAAAACTATACTTAATTATTCGTGGCTGGGTAGCTCAGCTGGTTAGAGCGTGGGATTCATAACCCCAAGGTCGGGAGTTCAAGTCTCCCCCCCGCCACCATTTTCGTAAAACAGGCTTTTCGCCTGTTTTCTTTTTTTCGGCTAAGCGACCTATTATCGATACGTGCACGAACTCGAACACGAACACACCGCCGAAGCGATCGCCGACCGCATCGCCGCGTCGAATTATGTCCTTTCACGGGACATCTTTGAAGGAATTAAAATCTGCCTTAAATGAATCGAGAGAATTGAGTTTGGAGATGCGCAAAAAGGAAGGAAAAAAGGCGAAACCGTATTCCGGAAAAATACTTTTTCGGTTCGATGGCGACCTTCATGCACAGATCGCAAAAGCCGCAGCAAAAGCCGGCAAGAGCGTTAATCAGTTTGGTGAAGACGTATTTATGGCCGTGGTCAACAACAAACCGCGCAGAAAAGTTGTCTAAGTGGTTAATAGCCTTGAAAGCTTGCTATTCAACGCACCGATTCTTTATTACTTTGCATTATTCTATTTTCAATAATTCTATGCTGCTCTGACAGATCTTCGCACGGCTCGCTTACCTTCTGCAAGACTTCGCATCGCTGAACGTTCTAGTTATGAATCTGTTAAGAATGGAGGCAATATTTGTGAGATACAGCTATGTTTCAAACTTTTTATTGATAACGGCCCACGTCGTGTGCACGACCCTAAGCTTGTTAGCTCAGACCAAACCCGCAGAAACGGCAATAACGCCTTCGCCCCAGACGCCGGGCAATATCGTTCTGCCCTCGGGATATGTGTATGAACGGCGTCAAGGCAAAGATTCACGTGTCGGTGTTTTCGTGCGAAAAGACGGCTTCATCATTTCTCACGACATAGGAGGAATGGCAGCCAACTATGCCGATGAGTATTTCCCTGAGCACTTTGAAAGGCTGCGAAAACAGACGCATTTAAACTCAAACGCGATCGAGGGCCAAATAAAATTCTTACAAGATAGGGTTGAATGGCGGCAACGGCAAAAGGTAAATGGCAGCGACGTTATGGTTGTAATGCTCAAAGACTCGACGTTAATCGCCTGTTTTGTCGATTCTAGTGCAAACTTCATTGCCAAAGTGGATTCGACCGATAAGGTAGCAGATTTTTTCCTGATCGTCCTCACTTACCAGCCCGGTTTTAATAATCGAATTTAATGTTTGCGAAATTAGTGGCAAATCCAGTATCATTCTGATTCTGTTATGAACGCCATTTTACGAGTTGACGACAATAATACGTGAGGCGAGAGCGCAGTTGATTTCGCGTTCCGCCTTCCGATTGTCTAAACTCGGAGGGCGTTTTTGTTTTTGGAGAATTACAAACCGCGAAATACGCAAAATACCCTAATAATTTAGTTTTGATATTTAGCGTTTTTCGCGTATTTTGCGGTTGATGATTTTATGTTAGACGCATTGGGAAATTTGGAGCGGACGAATACTTGCGGTGAGCTGCGGGAATCGAACGTAGGCGAGAACGTCGTGCTGATGGGCTGGGTTGCTAAGAAGCGTGATTTTGGCGTTTTTACGTTTATCGACTTGCGCGACCGCGAGGGTGTAACGCAGGTTGTAGTGAGCGAAGAGACGGCAAAAGAAGCTCATGCGAAGGCGAAAAATCTTCGCGGCGAGTTTGTGATCGCAGTAAAAGGCGCGGTTGTTAAACGTGACGAAGGCGCGCGTAATGCAAAACTTTCAACCGGCGAGATCGAGGTAAAAGTCAGCGAGCTTTTGATCTTGAATGATGCCGCCGTGCCGCCGTTTCAGCTTGAGGTCGCCGGGAGCGAAAACCTTGCGGATGAATCGACGCGTTTGAAATACCGTTATCTCGATCTTCGAAGGCCGCAGCTTCAGAATAATATTCGAATGCGGGCGAAGGCCGTTGCGAAGATCCGTGAATATTTCGATAACCGTGGTTTTATCGAGATAGAAACGCCGATACTCCTCAAATCGACACCGGAAGGCGCGCGGGATTTTATCGTTCCGTCGCGCATACACACGGGGAAATTCTTTGCTTTGCCGCAGTCACCGCAGATATTGAAACAGATCACGATGATCGCGGGTTTTGATAAGTATTACCAGATCGCGCGCTGCTTTCGCGACGAAGACCTGCGTGCCGACCGCCAGCCGGAATTTACGCAGCTTGATATGGAGATGTCCTTTGTCAATCGCGAACAGGTCTATCGCGAAATGGAGGGAATGTTCAACCACGTCCTGAAGCTGATCGATGTCGATCTGCCGAACGAATGGCCGCGAATGACATACGCCGAAGCGATACGTCGATACGGTTCGGACAAGCCCGATCTGCGTTTCGGAATGGAATTGATCGATCTCAGCGACAATCTGCGTGACACCGATTTCGCTCCTTTTGCCGATGTTCTCAAAAACGGCGGTGAGGTAAAGGCGATCGTAGTTAAAGGCAAGGCTGATTATTCACGGAAACATCTCGACGAATTGCAGGAATTGGCAAAACGCTATGGCGCAGGAGCGCTAGCGTGGATCAAGGTAGCTGGCGACGGGGTCGCACAGGTCAGAACCGGAAGCGGTAGCGACCGGGTTCCGACAGGCAGCGAAGAGAAGAACCCAGTCGCCACCGCTCCCGGTTCTGACTCGGGAATCACGTCGTCGCTAACGAAAGTACTAGGCGAAGCAAAGATCGGTGAATTGGCCGAGATTGCCGGTGCCGAAAACGGCGATGCTGTGCTGATTGTCGCCGGTCGCAAATCTATTGTTGCCGCATCGCTGGGAGCACTTCGAAATGAAATCGCAAGACGCGAAAATCTGATTGACCGAAGTAAATACGAGGCCTTGATTGTCACCGAGTTTCCGATGTTCGAGCACGACGAAGAAACCGATCGTTACACCGCCGCTCATCACCCATTTACTTCGCCGATGGACGAAGACCTAGAGATGTTCAAACAGGCGATAGAGAATGACGACAATCATCATCTGTTAGGGCAGGTTCGTGCAAAAGCATACGACGCCGTAATCAACGGCTACGAATGCGCGGGCGGTTCGATCCGCATCCATCAAAAAGATGTGCAGGCTTTAAACTTCAAAGCCCTCGGAATGTCGCCGGAATCGGCACGTGAGCAGTTCGGCTTTTTCCTCGACGCTCTCGAATACGGCACACCGCCGCACGGCGGTTTTGCCGCCGGTATCGAACGCACCTGCATGATCCTCTGCGGCACCGAAAACATCCGCGACGTGATGGCATTCCCCAAAACCGCCTCTGCCCAGGATCTGATGATGGACTCGCCGGGTGAAGTTGATGTGTCACAGTTGGATGAATTGGGAATCAAGATCTCAGAATAGTTATTATGGAATGGAAAATGTTTGGGACGGCGTTTTTGACTTTGTTTTTGGCGGAGCTTGGCGATAAGACGCAGCTTGCGGTTATCACGATGTCGGCGAAATCGGAATCGAAGATGTCGATATTTTTGGGCGCAAGTTTGGCTCTTGTTTTAGTTTCGCTGATCGGCGTATTGATCGGCGGCGTGTTGAGCCAATACATCCCGACGGAATGGCTGCAGCGGATCGTTGCCGTCGCGTTTATTCTGATCGGCATTCTGATGCTTTTCGGCAAATTGTAAAAAAAATGAGGCGGCCGTGAACTAGCCGCCTCAAAGTGTAAATTGCCGTAGAGATTTTACTTCAATGATTTGGAAACGCTGCTGCCGTTAGCAATGAAGTCAAATCCTTCGATATTATCGTCTAAAGTTATGAGTCGAACCGGATTTGGAAATTCAAAACGCTTCGCACTTACTGAAACGACTACGCTTTGTCCGGCTTCGATATCGTCGAACCTGTAATAGCCAAAGCTGCTGGAAAGCGCAGAGTGCTGCGTTCCATCCTGTTCAAGCAGATAGACCTGAACGTTTCTGATACCGCGACCTTCAGCAGTCATTATTCGGCCAATCAGCGATACATTTGCTGCGGATGGCGAAAGAATGAATCCAACATCGAAGGTATGGTTATTCGCGCCGACGCCGCCTGTTGTAAGACTGATAACGGGGAATGTACCTGCGGGCGATCCCGGCGGATTTGTTACGCGTGTCGCGTCTGAATCCGAAGAATCATCATCGCCAAGCTGCGAAGTTTGATTTTCGACGGTCGGTATCAAGCCAAAGAGCGGCTGTCCGATAACGTAATTTAATGGATTGTCGAATCGGACCTGATAGGTCGTGTTTCGCAAAATACCGCCGTTTACCTGACCGATATTATCGTTTGTGTTTCCGTCCGGCACTGTGCTGCCGACGAAGTAATACTCGCCGTTAGCATCGGTTACTGCGGTGCCGACAAGCGTCGATCCCTGATAAAGTCTTACAGTAACACCGGCGATCGGGTTTTCGCCCGGATCCTGGACGCCGTTAAAGTTGGTGTCACGCCATACGCGGTTTCCTATCTCGATAGGTGCCGGGTCGGGCATTAGAGCCATGCTCGAACCAACACCACCGGCTTTGCCAAGCGTGTCCGGGTCGTCGCCGTTGGCGTCGTAAAGTCGAAAGCCTTTTGTAAATGCGCCGGTTGTATTCGATAGCCAACGAATGCCGCCGTCGTGCGTCTGGCCCGGAACATTCGGGATCGCATCAAAATTTGTGATCATTACGTCCGGAGCGCCCGGCAACTGTTCAACTCCGCCCGAACCTGTGTCGTCGTGATTGCCGCCTTTGCCTGTTACGGTTACCGCCGGTGTAATAAAATCTCCTGCGAGGTCATAGGCGTCACCGAAATAAAATTCGCCGCCGCTCGGACCTTCGGCAACGTTTTGCGGCGCCGCACCCGTGCCGCCGCAGCGGCCGTTGCTTTCGACCGTCCAGGCGTTTAGCGCGCCGCAGGCGCGGATAACGTCGCCGGCGGTTCTCGGCTGATAAAATGTCGTATTGCTGGGATCGCCCGGATTTGAAAGCGAGCCGTTTCCTACCTGATCGCCTGCGCGGTCGCGGAGACCGAGAATTAAGTTGCCGTTGTCAAACGCGATGTCGGTCAACATCGGCTGTGCGTAAGTAACGCGATTTGCGCCTTGGGCGTTTCGGTAAATATTCGACCATGGCCGCCATGCGGCATTTGCGCTCTGCGAGTGCGTCGTCAGTCCGCGTCGATAGTTCAGCGGCATCTGAAAAACCGGCGACGCGCTGAACGCAAGCGTCGATGGGTTTACCGTATAAACATAGGCTCGGAGATTTCTAGCATCGCCGAGATTGTAAACCCCGTTTCCGTCGCCATCGACGAAAGCTTCGCCGGCATCATATCCGGCTCCGCCCGTCAGGTTAAAAAACGATTCGGTGCCTTGGCGAGTGCCGTCCTGATTTGCATCGATAAAATAATCGCCGGAATCGTGAATGCCGTTGACGATCGAATCGGTAAACGAATCGACGTTCGCGCTTGATTGGGCACTGCATACGAGGCCGACATAAAGCAATCCGCGATACACCGTTACCGCAAACGGACGAGCATCGGCTGCCGGACAAGTGCCGGCGGGAAGCGGCAGATTCGTCGGCGCGGCCTGGCTTGTATTCACAGCGCCGGACGAGGCGTTGATCGAATACAATGTGCGGTTTTGAAGATTCATCACGAAAAGCGTCGAATCGTCTTCCGAGATCGCCATTCCGCCGAGGCTTGTTGTTCCAACTGCATCCCAACCTGCGTTGCCATTGTCGCGCGGATAATTTGCCGTCTGGTGTGAGTTTGTGGTTGCATTGGGGACGGTGAAAAAATTAACGACGGAACCGATCCCGGCCCGGTCAACTACGTAGATGGCGCCCGGACCCTGTGGTCCAAATCCTACGTGACGTTTGAAATACGACGCTGTGAACAGCCGTCGCGTGGTGCGCGAATAGGCAAGTCCAAACGCCGAGCCGACCTGATTTGCCGCAACGCTCAGCTGGTTTGGAAACGGCTCATCGAATAAAAGCGGATTTGCGCCGGTGGCAGTATCTGTGCTCCCGGCAGAATAAGGGAAACTCTGCAAAACGTTCAAGCTATTATTTGTACCTGTTAGCTGATCGCCCGAAACGAAAACCATAGCCGCGACCTCTGGATTGTTCTGCGAGTAATCGGCGGGATAGTTCACAGCGAGATTTACGTTCGTCGCCGGCGTCGAAACGAACTGGACCGTCGAGCCCGAATTCGTTGCCGAACCGCCGTTGACGGAATCCGTGCTTCGTGCCGAAGGCAGATAACCCGCCGGCAACGCTGTAAATTCAACGCGGTAAGGACCAATGCCGACATCATTTGTCGCAAGAGTAAACTGGCCGCCGGCATTCGTCAAAACCACGCCGCCGGGCGTTACGTTTGTGCCGGCAGCATTATAGGCGCGAACCTGCACGTTGGCGATGCCGCTGTCGATCGCAACGGCGGTGGTTCCAAAGCCGTTATTTGTGATCGTTGAAGTGATGTCGAAGTTTCCGTTGCCGTTGTAGTCCTGAAAAACACGACCGGTGATGTTGCCTGCTTCCGGCACTTTTTGCGCGTTTGCGATTCTTGTTTCAATTATCGGTGCAATGAATGGAAGGCAAAGGGCGAATGTTAGGACAAAAACCGCCCGTTTTGCCGAGGCGAGGAATTTGGGTTTCATATAGAGGTGCTTTATCCTTCAGGATCGAAGGATGCTGATCTAAATTTTGAATTGTAGGGAGGGATTTTTAAAGAAGGAGGGTATGGGTTTATCAACCCACGAAAAGAAATTAACAAAATATTTATAAAATGTCAAACAGTTTTAACGCTTAAATTTATTGTTTTTTCAGGCGATCGGCAAACTTCTTTCTGAATTTTGCGACCTTTGGCGCGACCACCGCCGCGCAATACGGTTGATTAGGATTATTAGCGAAATATTCCTGATGATAATTCTCGGCAGGCCAGAATTTATTGAATTCGGTTACTTCGGTAACGATTGGCGCGTCGTAAATACCTTCATTCGTGATCTCCTCGATTATTTTTTGCGCGGAATCACGCTGCGCATCGCTGTGATAGAAAATCGCTGAGCGGTAAGACGAGCCAATATCGTTGCCTTGCCGGTTCAATTGCGTCGGGTCGTGGACGGTGAAATAGACGCGGAGCAGATCTTCGTAAGAAAGTTCGGCGGGGTCGAATTCGACCTGTACGACTTCGGCATGGCCTGTGGTTTCCGAGCAAACTTCCCTGTAAGTCGGATTGTCCTTGTGTCCGCCGGAATAGCCGGAAACGACATCTTTGACGCCAACGAGGTCGTCAAACACCGCCTCAACACACCAAAAACATCCAGCCGCAAGCGTTGCAGTTTCTATGTTTCCCATAAAATATCAATTCCCTTAGCGAGCCAGTTTGAAATATCTCTGTGAACTTTGTGTCTTAGTCTTTGTGCTCTTCGTGTTTGAAAGGGTCGCTAAACACAAAGATCACAGAGTTGAAGACACAAAGGGCACCAAGTTAGGACAATCGAAAAATTTAAACTGAACCACTACCGCAATCCTGGTAAATGCCTATACTATTCCATTTTAATGTAAGCTATCTGCAAAGCAAAAACTATGCGCAAGATTCACGGCGAGAGAGTTTTTGGAATAGATGTCGATGATGAGACTCGCTGCGCGCATTGGCACAGCGAATTGGATATTATCGCGATCAAGTTCAAATGCTGCGGGAAATGGTATCCATGTTTTGAGTGTCATGCCGAGATAGCCGACCACAAAGCAGGCGTTTGGCTGAAAAGCGAACACAATACCAAAGCCATTCTCTGCGGAGCATGCGGCCATCAACTTACGATCAGAGAATATCTGAATTCGGAATCCAAGTGCACCAAATGCGGCGAGGCTTTTAATCCGAATTGCGCAAAACATTACGCTTTGTATTTCGAACTTTGAATATTCATTCTTCGTCTTCGCGAAGTTTTTCGAGAACGGAAAGGTCTTCAAGTGTCGTAACATCCCCGGCGACATTTCCGCTCGTCGCTAGTTCGCGCAAGAGTCTTCGCATTATCTTCCCTGAACGGGTTTTGGGCAATGCATCGGTAAAGCGAATGTCGTCGGGCTTTGCCAATGCACCGATCTCTTTAGCGACGTGCGTGCGGAGCTCTTCTTTAAGTTCGTCGGTTCCGGTTCGGCTGCCTTCGAGCGTGACGAATGCCGATATAGCTGAACCTTTTAATTCATCGGGGCGGCCTACGACCGCAGCCTCGGCGACAGAGGCGTGCGAAACGAGAGCGGACTCAATCTCGGCGGTTCCGAGCCGATGGCCGCTGACGTTTATCACGTCATCGACACGTCCCATAATCCAAAAATAACCGCGCTCGTCGCGCCGCGCGCCGTCGCCGGCAAAATAGCACCCTGGAATTTCCGACCAATAGGTTTTTTTATATCGCTCGTCATCGCCCCAAATCGTCCGAAGCATCGAAGGCCAAGGGTGCTTTGCGACGAGATAGCCGCCCTCGTTTTCCGCAGCCGATTCGCCGGATTTGGTAACGACATCGAGGATGATTCCCGGAAGCGGTCGTGTCGCCGTTCCGGGAACTGTCGGTGTTGCTCCGGGCAGCGGTGAGATCATTATCGCGCCCGTCTCGGTTTGCCACCAGGTATCGACGATCGGACATTTACCTTTGCCGATCACATTGTGATACCAAATCCATGCTTCCGGATTTATAGGCTCGCCGACCGTTCCGAGAAGGCGCAGCGATGAAAGATCGTGTTTGTTCGAGTGCTGTTCGCCCCATTTTATAAATGCTCGGATCGCAGTCGGAGCTGTGTAGAGAATATTGATCCGATGGCGTTCGATCATATCCCAAAAGCGGTTGAAATCAGGAAAATTCGGCGCGCCTTCGTACATAAAAACCGTCGCACCGTTCGCGAGCGGACCGTAAACTACATAGCTGTGACCGGTAACCCAACCGATATCGGCGGTGCACCAATAAATGTCTTCGTCCTTGAGATCGAAGACCATTTTGGTAGTGTATGCGGCCTGTGTCAGATAGCCGCCGGTCGTATGCAAAATTCCCTTCGGCTTGCCGGTCGTGCCTGACGTGTAAAGAATGTAGAGCGGATGTTCGGAATCGAGTTCGGCAGCGGAGCATTCGGCATCGACGGTTCCGATGATCTCTTGCCACCAATGATCGCGGCCTTCTTTCATGGCAATATCCGAGCCGGTGCGTTTGTAAACGACCACGCTTTCTACCGTCGGACATCGACCAATTGCATCATCGACCACCGGCTTTAGCTTGATCTCATGTCCTCGGCGAAAACC
>JBOGOW010000051.1:0-14328 GCA_050748285.1 Pyrinomonadaceae bacterium | reverse complement strand
CGCTCCGACCGACGAGCGAATCGATTGTTTTTTTATAAGTTTATTTCGAACGCTAAGGCGTTCGTGAGGACAAGAATGTCCTCGCTCCATATATGAAACGCTGTGGATGGGCGAAAAAAGAACCCGAAATAGAGTATCACGACAAAGAGTGGGGCGTGCCGCTGCATGACGAGCGCGGGTTGTTTGAATTTCTGATTTTGGAAGGCGCGCAGGCAGGCTTGTCATGGGATACGATACTTCGCAAACGCGACAACTATCGCGCGGCGTTTGATAATTTCGATCCGGCAAAGGTGGCGAAATATGCGGATGCAAAATGCGCGAAACTGCTTCTTAATGAAGGCATAATTCGCAACCGCCTGAAGATTGCATCGGCCGTGTCGAATGCAAAGGCGTTTCTCGCGGTACAGAAAGAATTCGGTTCGTTCGATAAATACATCTGGGGTTTTGTTGGCGGGAAACCGATTGTGAACAAGCTGAAAAATCACGTGGATGTTCCGGCAAAAACGGAGATTTCGGACACGATCTCGAAAGACCTGAAAAAACGCGGATTCAATTTCGTCGGTTCGACGATAATGTATGCGTTCATGCAGGCGACCGGCATGGTGAACGATCATTTGACGACGTGTTTCCGATATAAAGAGGTGCCCACGAAACTCACCAAAGACACTAAAATATGAAGAGTATGTCTATCAACCTGACTTTACTTTTGTGTTTTTAGTGTCTTTCGTGGGCAAAATACTTTCGCTTGAGACGTTTGATATTTGAAATCGAAAGTTGCGCGGGCAGGACATTTCATCGCAAGATTTCTTGAATGGAACATATCAACATTGAACAGGTTGAATTGATACTGCTTATCGGCGCCGTGGTTGCGATTATTGCCCGACGTTTGAGAATTCCTTACACGGTCGGTCTGGTCGCGGCAGGTGCGGCGATCACGCTGCTGCCGCTTGGGATTCAGGTGCCGCTGAGCAAAGAGATTCTTTTCAAGCTGCTTTTGCCGCCGTTGATATTTGAAGCTGCACTATACATTCGTTGGGATGAGCTGAGGCGCGATCTGCTTCCGGTCGCGACCTTTGCAACCGTCGGCGTTTTGCTTTCAGCCGGTGTGACTGCGGCGATAATGTATTACGTGGTCGGCTGGTCGCTTGGAGCTGCGGTATTGTTTGGCGTGTTGATAGCGGCGACCGATCCGGTTTCGGTAATCGCCACTTTCAAAGAAGCGCGTGTTACGGGCCGCCTTCGATTGCTGGTCGAGGCGGAATCGCTTTTTAACGATTCGACGGCCGCCGTTGCGTTTGTGGTGGCACTTGCGTTTGCGATGGCCGAGCCGGTGAGCGTCGGTTCCGCCGCGCTGCTGATGGGCAAATCGATAGCCGGCGGTGCGGTGTGCGGATTGGTTGTCGGCGGCGGCGTACTTTTTATCGCCGGACGCACGGGTGACCATCTTGCGGAATTAGCGTTGACGACCATCGCCGCATTTGGCTCATTCTGGCTCGCCGAGTATTTTCATCTCTCGGGCGTGTTGGCGACCATGACCGCGGGATTGCTGGTCGGAAATACATCGTCTTTCGGATTCATATCGCAGAAAGGCGAAGATTCGATCGAGACTTTTTGGGAATTTGCCGCCTTTGCCGCAAACTCGGTGATCTTTATTTTGCTTGGCGTAAACGAAGCGTATCAGGATTTTGCACCGGTGCTGATCGCAATCGGAGTTGCGATAGCGGCGGTGATCGTCGCCCGTGCGATCGTGATCTATCCGATCTCGGCGATCTATTCGCGAACCGGCTGGAAGATCGACGGAGCGCATCAGCACGTTCTGTTTTGGGGCGGATTGCGGGGAGCACTAGCGCTGGCTCTTGCACTAAGCATTCCGGACACTTATGCACACAAGCAGGAAATAGTGCTCGTAACCTTTGGCGTCGTCGCTTTTTCGGTTTTTGTGCAGGGACTGACAATGACGCCGGTGCTTCGTTGGCTAGGGCAGTTACCAGAGCCTGAAAGCGGCGAGGTCAAAAGGTGAGTTTCGGCGTAGCGGATTTGTCAGAACCGGGAGTGGTAGCGACCGGGTTCTTGAAGAAAAAGTGTTGAGCGTTTCGCCCTTACTTACGTGCGGGCTTCCGCATTGCGACTGCGCCGTAAACGACGCAGCTATGTGCCGCGAAACGCGGAAAGCCTAGTCAGAACCGGGAGCGGTAGCGACTGGGTTTTTTAGAGGATTAAAATTATGAAACAAGCAGTAATAGTATCGGCCGTGCGGACGGCTGTGGGAAAGGCGCCGAGGGGCATGTTGCGGAATACGCGACCGGATGATTTGGGCGCGGCGGCGATAAAGGAAGCGGTGAATCGCGTTCCCGGTTTGGATACAAGCCAGATCGACGATGTGATAATGGGCTGCGCGTTTCCCGAGGCTGAGCAGGGGATGAACGCGGCACGCACGGCGATGATCGCTGCGGGTTTGCCGGTCGAAACGTCGGCGATGACGGTGAATCGATATTGTTCGTCAGGTTTACAGACCATCGCTCTGGCGGCTGACCGCATCGCGACAGGCGGTGCGGACGTGATTGTCGCTGGCGGTCTGGAATCGATGTCGATGATACCGGGCGGAGGCCATTTTTTGCGGCCAAACCCGTCGCTTGTCGATTCTTACCCGGATTATTATCTGAACATGGGTTTGACGGCTGAGAATCTCGCAAAGAAATACGAGATCACGCGCGAACAGGCTGATGAGTTTTCGGCTGCGTCGCATCACAAAGCGGCAGCCGCGATCGCCGCCGGAAAGTTCAAGGATGAGATAGTGCCCTTTACGGTGCAGATCGACGAACCGGCCGAGAAAGGCCGTGTGCTCCGCAGAGAGGTCGTTTTTGAAACCGACGAAGGCGTGCGGCCCGACACCTCGATGGAAGGCCTTGCGAAGCTAAAGCCTGTCTTTCTCGCAAACGGCACGGTAACGGCAGGGAATTCGTCGCAAATGTCGGATGGCGGTGCGGCTGCTGTGGTGATGTCCGAAGAAAAAGCAAAGGAACTCGGCCTGACGCCGATGGCGCGTTTCGTTTCGTTCGCCACCGCCGGATGTTTGCCCGAAGAAATGGGCATCGGCCCAGTTTATGCAATTCCAAAAGCCCTAAAACTCGCCGGATTGACGCTCGATCAGATCGACGTCATCGAACTCAATGAAGCGTTCGCCGCGCAAGGGCTTTCGGTTATGAAAGTGCTCGAAATGAATCCCGACAAAGTGAATGTAAACGGCGGTGCGGTCGCTCTCGGCCACCCGCTCGGCTGCACCGGCGCGAAATTAACCGCGACGATCTTACAGGAAATGAAACGCCGAAATGCCCGCTACGGTATGGTCACAATGTGCGTCGGCGGCGGCATGGGTGCGGCTGGGATTTTTGAAAGATTGGACTAGGAATTTAGCCACAGAGAAAAGGAGAAAATTTGCCGCAGATCAACGCAGATGACGCAGATGTTCAGAAAAGGTTTTGCTTATCTTACTCTGTGATCTCTGTGGCAAATTAATAAAGATATGGAAGCACAAATGGAAAAGGAATATTTGAAGTGTGGCGAGTTTTTGATCTTCGATACTGGGAATTTGGCTTATTATATTGCTTGAAGTGAATTATGACTGTAACAATCGAATTAAAACCTAAAACTAAGGAACGCTTAGCCATAATTGCAAAAAAGAACGGCAAGACGGTGGAAGCCTATCTCGAGGAATTTATCGAGGAAAAAACTAATGCAGAAACCGACGAGGGAAAGAAAGAAGTTGCAGCGGAATCGACAAACGAACGAACCGATCGATTTCATCGCTGGCTCGACAGCCATAAGGATCGTGGGGGGCCATTTTTATCGGACGAAGCGTTGAGACGAGAGAATATGTATGAGGACCGATTCTAATGGCCTACCTTGCTGACACGAGTGTAATTTTGCGCTTGAATGAGCCCGGTAATCCAATCCTGAAACTTGTTGAACAATCTCTTGCGCAACTAATGGAAGATGGAGAAGAGATTGTTATCGTTCCGCAAGTCATGGTTGAGTTCTGGGTTGTTGCGACGCGACCCAAAAGCGTAAATGGCCTTGGGTTCACCACTGATGAGGCAGAGAAAGAAATAATAGATTTGCAAAACGTGTTTACTGTTTTGCCTGAGAATTCACAAATTTTCGATGAATGGAAGATGCTTGTTGCGAAATATAAGGTAAGCGGGAAAGTTGCTCACGACGCGCGAATAGTAGCCGCTATGAACGTCCATAAAATCGAGAATATTTTGACTCTTAACCCGAAAGATTTTAGACGTTTCGCGGAAATTAGCGTAACGATTCCGCGGGATATTTAAAGGTTTAGAGGCCGAGCAACAATTATGGAAGCACAAATGGAAAAAGAATATATGAAGGGCGGTGAGTTTTTGATCGCGGATGCGGCGGATGTATTTACGCCGGAGGATTTTAACGACGAACAGCGAATGATAGGCGAAACGACGCGCGAGTTTGTCGATAACGAGGTTTGGCCGAATCTCGAGGCGATGGAGAATCACGCGTGGGAAGTCGCACGCGAGCTTGTTCATAAGGCCGGCGAACTTGGGCTTTTGGGTGCGACGATTCCCGAAGAATACGGCGGTCTCGGCCTCGATCAAACAACCGGCGTCGTTATCGCGGAAATGATCGGCCGCGCCGGCGGTTTCGGCACTACATTCGGTGCCCAAACATCGATCGGCTTGCTTCCGATTTTGTATTTCGGCACGGAAGAATTAAAGAAAACGTGGATTCCAAAGATCGTTTCGGGCGAGCTTGTTTCCGCATATTGCCTGACCGAATCGAGTTCGGGCTCCGACGCGCAAGGTGCGAAAACGACGGCGAAACTAAGCGAAGACGGCACGACTTATACGCTGAACGGCGAGAAGATGTTTATCTCGAACGGCAGCTTTGCCGATGTGTTCGTCGTATTTGCAAAGGTCGATGGCGAGAAAGATAAATTCTCGGCATTCGTCGTCGAACGCAGCGAAAACTGTCGGCCCGGTAGCGAAGAGCACAAGATGGGAATCAAGTCCTCATCGACAACGCCGCTCATTTTGTCGGACTGCAAGATTCCGGCCGGCAACCTTATCGGCAATGTCGGCGACGGTGCGAAGATCGCATTCAACATTCTCAATGTCGGCCGATTCAAACTCGGCGCATCGGTTACGGGCGGTGCGAAACTCGCTCTGCACACTGCGATACGATATGCGAACGAACGCGAACAATTCAATAAAAAGATCTCGTCGTTTGGCGCGATAAAACACAAACTTGCCGAGATGGCGATCCGCACTTGGGTTGCCGAATCGATCACCTATCGCACGGTCGGGATGATCGACGCTCTGATCGGCGACGGTGCCGATAACGCCAAGAAGATGCAGTCGATCGAGGAGTACGCGGTCGAATCTTCGATCAATAAGGTCGCATGTTCTGAAGCACTCGATTACGTTGTCGATGAAATGGTGCAGATCTACGGCGGCTATGGATACACCGCCGAATATCCGGCGGAAAAGGCTTATCGCGATTCGCGGATAAACCGAATTTTCGAAGGCACGAATGAGATTAATCGTTTGCTCATTCCGGGTCAGTTGATGAAACGTGCGATGAAGGGAAAGATCGGTTTGCTGCAAGCTGCGAAGGCACTGCAGGACGAAATTCTGAGTCCGCAAATGTCGCTCGATGAAGATACGGGATTGCTCGCCGCTGAAACACGCCTTGCACAAAATGCGAAAAAGGTTGCGTTGATGGTGCTCGGCACCGCCGCACAGAAATATATGATGGCTCTTGCTGATGAACAAGAGGTTTTGCTCAATTGCGCCGACATTATTATGGACGCGTATCAGATGGAAACCGCAATTTTGCGTGCCAAAAAACAGGCCGCAGCCAAGGGCGAAGACGCTGCCGCACGGCATATCGACATAGCATCCGTCTATTGCAACGACGCGATCCAACGAATCGATGCAGCGGCGAAAAATACCATAGCTGCCATCGCCGAGGGCGACGAAGGCCGGACGCTGCTCGTCGCGCTAAAGCGCTTTACGAAAAACAATTCGCCGATAAACACGATAGCCGCAAGGCAGCGCATTGCCGATACGCTGATCGAGGCGAATGCTTATGTTTTTTAGGAAGCCTGCGCGGATTGCCTCAAAAATATCGGAACATTTTTTTGAGTGTCGAATCAGTTCGGATGCGCATACTATAAGCATGCCGCAGAATACGAAATCAAACGCTGGGCAGAAATTTACGCGCCGAATCCGGCAATGCTGCGGATGCAGTTAGCGAACGATGGTTTTGACGTTTTTCAATGGTGTGACGCTCCCGACCGATTTTATGGCAATCATAAACACGACGAGGAGCAATCGCACTGGATAGTTTCAGGGACGCTGGAAATAACCGTCGAAAATGTCGGCACATTCGAACTCGGACCGGGTGATCGCGACTCTGTGCCGGCGGGCACATATCATTCTGCCTGCGTGATCGGCGAAGATCCCGTAATTTATCTTGTCGGCGTAAAGAAAAAGGCGTGAACTAATAAAACCGAACAGCCGAGGAAAACCGAAATGATTAACCACGGCCGTCCGCTCTGTCCCGGCCCGATAAAATTGGTATTATCCGCGTCGGTAATAAACCTTTTGGCACCGATTTGTTTTCGGATTCAGCTTATAGGTGTAAAGCAGGCCGCCGGCCGTGCCGGCTCCGGCACCGATAAGAGCACCGCGTTTGCCGTCAACGATCGAACCAATGATCGTCCCGATACCTGCGCCGAGCGCAACGTTCAGAGCATTCCGGTTGCGTCGATAAAACCTGCGATATTTCGAGCCTCTGCACGGCCGCAGCACGTTCGAATTGCTTTCCAAATAGTCAAATTCGCTGTCGTTCGCTGCCGCCGCCGTGGTAGTAAACATCGGCATCATCAAGGCAAATAGCCCGATCATCAAAAATGTCGTTAATGTCTTTCTCATAAATTCCTCCATCTAAAAAATTGCGGGAAGAGTTCAGGGCACTATCCGAAATACCGGCAATGACCGTGCCGCAGATCGCATTTAATTGAAACTAAACGGTTTAACGCATTTCAAGTCTGGCCGCGATGAACTAAAATAATACGATTTCGGTAACAAATCGACCGTATCGTACGCCGGGGCGCGATCATTGTCCGTTGTTGAGAAATTTTATCAGCTCTGAATCCGGCAAACTCGAATAAGCGAATACATCATCGTAAGGATTGGCCCCATCTGATGTGCCCCCAGAAACTAAACCCTATTTGGAGGAATTTATGAAAAAGTCTATATTCGCGATCGCCCTAGTTATTACTGTTGCTTCGGTCGCATTTGCTCAAAAAATGTCGGATAACGACAAGCTGTCGCTTGCAACGGCGACTTCGATAAACGCACAGCTTGAGAGCAAGCTCGACGTTCGAAAGGCGCAGGTCGGCGATGAAGTTTTGCTCAAGACAAAAAAAGCGGTGAAAGAAAACGGCCGGACTGTGATCGAAAAAGGCTCGATGCTGAAAGGGCGCGTAACGGAAGTTCAAGAGCGAACCAAGGGCGTGGCTGCGTCAAAGATCGGCATTGTGTTTCATACACTTCAACAGGGCGGACAGAATATACCGATCAACGCCACGATCACATCGATCACGCGCGGATCGGCGTATGCCCGAGTCGGCGATGACACTTACGCAAACACATCCGCATCTTCCAGCACGAGTTCGACAACGCAGTCCTCATCCGGCGGCGGATTGCTCGGCGGCGTTAGCAGCACAGCAGGCAGTGTGGTCAATACGACGACTTCAACCGTCGGCGACGCGGCAAGAACGACCGGACAAGTTGTCGGAGCTACGGCACAGACTGCCGGACGCGCGACCGGAATCGTCAGCAGCAATATTCCGGGACTGCAAGTTTCGCAATCGACAAATGCATCCGCAAGCGGCGGCTCGACGCTTTCGCTTACAGGCGGCAATCTAAAACTCGAAAAAGGCACGACGTTCGACCTGAACATCAGCCAATCGAGTTCCGTAAGCACTCAATCAAACAAAGTCGATAACAAATAGTCGTTTATTTTTTTTGAGTAATGTGACTCGGGATCGGAAGTTTTTCCGATCCCTTTTTCGTATGCTAAACTGCCAAGCACATGCTGAAAAACGAGATACACGACCCGACCTGGTTCTTTGATCTTGAGTGGGTTCCGGATGCTGCTGCGGCGATGCGTTTGTTTGATCTGCCAGCGGAGACGACCGAGCTTGAGGCGATTGAGCGGCTTTGGAAAGAGACCAAGGATTATGACGCCGAAAAGAATCCGAGGCCGTTTGTAAAGTATCTTTTTTCGCGCGTGGTTTCAATCGCGTTTTTGTCGCGTCGCGTTTCTTATAATGCAGATCGCGAACGCAAGGTGGAATTCGGGCTTCATTCGCTGCCAAAGCTGCCGGTCGATGAGCCGCGTTCTGACGAAGGCCAGATTATTTCGCAGTTTTTGCATTTTATAGGCGTTCGCGACCCGCAGCTTGTCGGGTTCAATTCCATCGAATCCGATCTTCAAGTGCTAATTCAGCGCGGGCTGATAAACGAAGTGCGGGCTGAGGCTTTTAGCCAGCGGCCGAACAAGCCTTGGGAAGGCCGCGATTACTTTGACAAGTACGGCGAGGCGCATCTCGACCTGATGAAAAAATTCTCGGGCGGAGCGATGACGCCGCGGCTGAACGACATGTCCCTGCTTTGCGGATTTCCCGGCAAAATAGATATGGACGCAACGCAGGTCGTCGATATGTGGCTCGCCGGCGATCTGAAAAGCATCATCGAGTATAATCAGATCGATACGCTGAATACTTATCTGATCTGGCTGCGTGTCGTGAATTTTGCTGGGAAGATATCCGAAGAAGATTACGTTACCGAACAGGACGATTTTCGCGAATTTTTAGAAACCGAAGCCGCGAAAGAAGAAAACGATCATCTAAAGCGATTCTTGGCTAAGATGGATATAAGTTGAACATTTTCCATTGATCCGAATGACAACTAACACTATTTATCAAGAAAACTGCATCGAAACTCTGTGCCGAATGGATGATGAGTTTATCGATATGACGATAACGAGCCCGCCGTATGACGATTTGCGCGATTACAACGGCTATCATTTTCCGGTGGAAGAGATAGCGGCGGCGCTGTTTCAGAAAACGAAGAAAGGCGGCGTTGTGATTTGGGTCGTCGGTGATAGGACGGTGAAGGGCGACGAAACGCTTTCGAGTTTTAAACACGCTTTCGCCTTCAAAGAAGCCGGATTTCGCGTTCACGACACGATGCTGTATGTGAAGAATAACCCGATCCCGAGCGATTGCGGCAAGCGTTATAGGCAGGCTTTTGAATATATGTTTTGCTTTTCAAAAGGATCGCCAAAGACCTTCAATCCTATCACTGCACCGACCAAATCCGCCGGCCAAAAGATCAAGGCGTTTCGAATTACCGAAGTCGGGCGCGGCAACCTGCCGGATGAGGACATTGGACGCGAGATAAAATCCGAACGGAAAGTCAGCAATATTTTTTTCTACAATGTCGGCACGTCGAGTTCGAAGGATAAGATCGCGTTCGAGCATCCGGCGATATTTCCGGAAAAACTCGTCGAAGACCAGATACGAACATGGACGAACGCGGGCGATATTGTTTACGATTGCTTTATGGGCAGCGGAACGACCGCAAAGGTCGCACACCTATTGGATAGACGCTGGATCGGCTCTGAAATATCATCGGAATATGTCGAAATTTCTAATAAACGCATGGCGCCTTATTTGAACACGTTGGAATTTTCAGCCGTTAGATGACAACTAAATAGGCACCGATCGCGTCTATTAGATGTCTCGCCACTCGGTAAAGGAAAGGAATATTTTTATGAAAAAAGTTTTATTTATTGGCATTGTAACTTTGTTTACCGCTGCGATTTCTTTTGGTCAAATTCGACCGGTTGATAACGAGCCCAACGTACGAACCGCACCCGCACCCGCATCATTCGAGGCGAAATACGAAGGCGGCATGTTCGGTTACAGCAAAAAAGAAAAGGGCACAATACGGTTTGACGACGTGAACGACCGGCTCGTCTTCTTTGGTCAAGATGGGAAAGAAAAATTTTCAGTGCCTTATGGGGCGATGCTCGTGGTTAGCCCGACTTCGCAATCGGTAACATCAACTACCGGCAACGTTGTCCGAAATATTCCACTTCCGGGTGCCGGTCTTGGGTCGCTTATCAAAGAAAAGAAACGATACCTTGTGATCCAATTCAACGACCCGGACGTTGATGTGCGCGGTGTAGTGAATTTTCGGGTGGAAGATAAGGAAACTCTTGATTTAGTAGTTCCGGCGCTCGGCGAAAAGGCAAAATTATCGCAACGCGGCGATGCTTTTTACAGGCCGAAGACAACGAAGTCGGACAACTAATTCAGATCGCCAAAATGGTGTTGGAGAATTGCGGATATTGCTATTACGGCGGTGTCCGCTTTCATTATTCTGCCGTTGAGAGTTACGAGCGATGCTCCTGATTCGCGGGCTAGAGCAAGCTCTGAATCGTCCCAACCGCCTTCGGGGCCGAAGAAAGCGGTTATTGCTTTTGGTTTTGGGAGCGGCGAAAACTTTTCACCATCGTGTTCGCTAAAGACGATAACATGGCCATTCGATGCGTTTTTTTCAAGTATCAGCGAGTCGAATTTCTGAACATTGCCGACCGTCATCAATTTCGCCCGCCCGCATTGTTTCGAAGCTTCAAGGACGATCTTTCGCCACCGTTCGACGCGTTTCTGCGCATCTTTCGGCTTTACATCACAGCGTTCTGAGATCATCGGCGTGAATCGATCGACGCCTAATTCGACGGCTTTTTGAATTGCGAAATCGCTTTTGTCGCCTTTTAAAACGGATGCGCAGACACTGAGGTCGAGCGGTGATTCGGTAGCGGCGGCATCGATCTTTCGAAGAACGGAAAGCTTCGTGTCGCGTTTTGTAATTTTCTCGACACGGCATTCGAACTCGTTTCCGATTCCATCGAATACGCTAACCGTTTCGCCTTCGCGGATACGCAATACATCGCGAAGATGCCGCGTTTCGCCCTCATCGAGTGTGATGATTGCGCCGTTAATATTTTCAGGTCGTGCAAAAAAACGTCTCATTCAATTTTCGATAAACTTCGCGCGAAATTCCGTTGACGCACGCCGCAGCTTAACCCAATTCTCAAAAAGTTCGGGCGATTGCAGCCAAAGCGTGATCCATTCTGCCGATTCGGCGAATCGTTCACGAACGCCATCTTCGACGCGGGCATCGCCAGCTTTAGCATTTGCATTTTTTTTAGTTTCGATCGTCAATATTCGCAATTCGCGCAAGCCCGAATTGTCGTTTTTTTCCATTAACACTCGACGCAGATTTTCTGCATTCGTAAGCGAGGTTAGAAGCGTATCAAGACTTGTGAGGTCGAAAAGATTATTCAACGACGCTTCGTGTGGACGATCCGAAACTCTTTCGACATAAAGTTCCATCAGCTCCGAATGCCGTAATTCCGCGCCTTCGTCGGCCAAAAACCGTGCGATCACCATCGGCGAATCGACCGCACGCGCGCCGTAAACATCGCGCACGACGGTTTCGATCGCGACTATCTCCTCGCGGCCGATAGATTCACAATCGAGCTTTTCCCAAACTTCGACGATCAGGTCGGTTTTGTTCTTTGCGTCGAACATTTGCGGCGACTTTCTTAAGATGCGTTGCCGATCGCGCTTATCAAATCGGTCGATGAGTGATCTTTCGGGTCGCCGACTATTGCAACCTGGCCGCCATAGGCAAGCACGAATTCGCGTTCCGGCACATTATCGACGGTATAATCCGTGCCCTTGGCGTGGAAATCCGGTTTGATAATGGCTATCAATTGTTCAACCGTCGGCTCGTCAAAGATCGTTACGACATCGACGCATCTCAAGGAAGCGACGATCTCCGCACGTTCCTTTTCCGTATGAAACGGCCGACCGTTTCCCTTGATCTTTCTAACCTGTTCATCCGAATTGACGCCGACGATCAGCAGATCGCCGAGTTCGGCGGCTCCTTCAAGATAACGAATGTGCCCAACGTGAATTACATCGAAACAGCCATTAGCGAGAACGATCTGTTTTTGTTTCGCTCGTGCATCTTCAACGAGCGACACAAGGTTTTCGCGTTCTACAACCACGTTCTCTTTTCCACTGCTATGCTTCATTCGCTGCTCGCGCTCACCGCATTATTCCGAAATTGATCGAGCGATTCCGCAAGTTCATCTAACGTGGCTACCGAAGTGCCCCGCTTCATCACGACTATCCCGCCGGCGTGATTTGCGACGCGCGCCGCGTCCGATGGCGAAAGACCGCTTGCCGATCCGAGTGAAAACGCGGCTATAACAGTATCGCCTGCGCCGGTTACGTCCACCGGCTGATCGGAACCAACCGCCGGAATCGACACTATCGGTTCACCCGAACGGGCGAGCACCATTCCCTGACCACCCAATGTTACCAGAAGCGAATCGAAGCCCAATCGTTCTCTAAGCGATTCCGCGTCGCCCGCCAAAAATAACCGTCCCAACATCTTTTCGGTTTCTTCCTGATTTGGCGTTGCCGAACTCGCACCTCGAAATTCTTCAAGCCTGAACCGCGAATCTACAATTACAGGGATTTTTTGTTTCGCCGATATCTTTTTTGCCGCTTCGAAAACGGTTGAATTACAGACGCCGTAATTGTAATCGGAAAATACTATGGCGTCGGCGTCATGCGACGCTTCGACGAGATTTTTTATGAGACTATTTTGATCGTCCGGGCTCAGGGCATTTTTGTTCTCGTAGTCGATACGGATCACTTGTTTTTTTGCGGAATGGGACTGACCGCCAAGTACGCGAACCTTTGCCGTTGTCGATACGAAATCGGATCTTATAACAAACCTGTCAACGACGTTTGTCTCGGTAAAAGCCTTGAGCAAACTGTCTCCATTGCTGTCTCTTCCGATCAATCCGACAAGTCGCGGTTCGCCGCCCAGCGATGCTATATTGGCGGCGGCATTAGCGGCTCCGCCAGGTCGTGTTTCGGTTTCGTCATGCCGCAAGATAAAAACCGGAGCCTCGCGCGACACGCGCGAGATGGTGCCGCTCAGGAATTGATCGGCGACGATGTCGCCAACTACGGCGATGCGTTTTCCAATGAATTTTGATCTTATTTCGTTGCCAAGCGTCATGAGCCCGAGTTTCCGTTTTCATTATAGAACAAACGAAAAAGAAAATGGGTCGGGAATCGAGCGAATCCCAACCCATCGTAAATGTTACTGAAAAAAACCTAGTGCGTATCGAAGTTCGCTATCGGGATATCGTTCGGCAGTCCCCACGACATAATATTGATAGTGCCGGAGCTGTTGAGCATATAGAAAGAACCATCCGTATTACGCCAAACAGCGACATCGGTCCTGCCATCGCCATCGTAATCGTTTTGAACGGTAAGATCGGAACCGGTCAAACCCCAGTTGAAAACTTGAATTTGTCCCAAGGATCCAAAAATATGCCACTCAAGGATGGAATTCGGTGTTGAGCCTTCGCGAACCACTGCAAAATCGGTTTTGCCGTCGCCATCATAATCGCCGGGCACAACCAGGTCGTTGCTCAGTCCCCACTGCTGTACTCGAATGCCTTGGGCATTTAGAATATAAAAAGAGGCTAATGACGAACCGGTTGCACCGGGACGGTAAACAGCTAAATCCCAACTTTGATCGCCGTCATAATCGCCGGGCGCCACAAAGTCTCCCTCGAGACCCCACTGCTGGCTGGTAAGGTTGTTGGTCGCCACAAAAAAGATAAACCACGTTAGAAACCCGCCTGACTTTCGGACAACCGCAAGATCGGTTCGGCCGTCACCGTCATAATCCCTCGCTACCGGCTCATCACCCGTAAGTCCCCATTGCTGGGCAGTTATAGTCGAATTCTGGCTGTTGAGGCGATACCAAGTACCATCGGTATCACGCCAAACCGAAAGGTCGGCAACGCCGTCGCCGTCGTAATCGCCCGGTGTCAGATAATCTTCATCCGCAATTCCCCATCGCTGGACAGTAATACCGCCGGCGCTCTTCAAAATATACCAACTGGAGTCCGTCGGTCTGAAGATCAGGAAATCGGCTTTGTTATCGGCGTCAAAATCAACTGCCCGTCGAAGCCCGATCTGAGCGACGGACGAAAAAGTGGTTGCTAGGATCAAAAAAGTAAAAAACGCGATCCTGCCGGCGTTAATGGTTGTAATCATTTTTAATATCCTGTTGGTTAATCGGGCTGTCTGCGGCAAAGAATCGTCCCACAACCCGAACC
>JBOGOW010000050.1:0-14428 GCA_050748285.1 Pyrinomonadaceae bacterium | reverse complement strand
GCGTTAGGTCATAGATGAATTTGTTTGTGAAATCCAGCGTTCTCGGAAATCCGATCGTGCCTTGATCGACGATTCCGGCTACATCGAAGGCGACGTCGATATAGCTGCGTCTGCCCGAAATCAGCCAGCTTCCTTTGTCACCAAGCGGTATATCGACGCTGCCGCCCGCCGTTCCCGAATCGACAAATATCACAGCCTGAACACGTTTTCGATTCGCCTCGCGCAATGAAATATCGAGCGCCGAAGAGAGCTTGTCGCCATACCGCACGCCAAATCCGCCAGCCGAAAATTCCGCTCGGTCGATAGTGTCCGGTGCCAGAATCGCTGCACGTCCGCCGCGATTGCCGTCGAATTTATCCGTGAAATATGTAAAATCGCCGACGGGTATATTGTCGATAAATGTCAGATTTTCATCGGCTGTTCCGCCGCGAACGATAAGATCGGCAAATTCGCCCGAGGCCGCGCTCACAGCAGGCAAAGAGTTTATCGCCCGCAAAGGATCGCCGCCGCTGCCGGGCGTCGTCCGCAGTTCTTCGCGGCCGAGCGTTGTGCTGCTGACTATTTGTTCGCGGTTTTCAGCAAACGTCTCGCTCCGCACCTCGACATTTTCGTTTATCGCAATATCGAGCTGCACATTCAGCACGATATTCCGGTTTCCGGTGATCCCGATCTGATTTTTTGTTACAGGAACGAACCCGAGCGCGGTGATACTTACATCGTAAACCCCCGCGTCGATCTCCAACTGAAAATTACCATCCTGATCGGCTGTGGTTTCTGCCTTGCCTTCGATTGATATTTTTGAAGAAGAGACTGCCTGTCCGGTTGAACGTGTCGTAACGCGGCCAATAATAAATCCGGTCGCATTTTGAGAAAAAGCAACGCCTGAGCCAAAACAAAAAACCAACAGAACGCGGAAAGCAAATCGATATTTATGCATTTCGGGCTTAGATGCGCCAAAGTCGAATCGGGTAGCCCAGCACAGAACCGAATTACGTGAAGCAAATGTGAGTGTGAACGAGGGTGCTAATCTAATTGCAGAAGCCCGCACGTAAGTAAGGGCGATACTAAAAACTCGATTTCCGCGATCGATTTCCCGGCGGACTTAGGTAAAATCTGCTCCCGATAACGCCCTTGCTCACGCGCGGGCTACGGACACGCGCCGGCTCTGGGACTGGAACGCAGGCATCCTTACCTGCCGGTGCATGGACTGCGGACACTGTGTTCTGAGTTCGTCTATTCGACGCCGTTCGTGTTGATCTGCGACATGATACCGCCCTTACTTACGTGCGGGCTATCGCATTTGGCACGCTCGTTGGGTTTAATTCACCGCAAAGCTTACATTGACGACGGCGGTCATGTCTTTTTCGATTGTCGAGGTGTCGTACACGCCGTAGTCAGAGACATCGGTCGAATCGGCGGCGGTTATTTGGAGCACGCCCATACGCGCCGAGCGAACCGACCCGATGGAATTTCCTGTGCTCGATGCGATGCTTACGGCGCGCTCTTTTGCGTCCTTGGCTGCTTCGCCGAGCATTTCGATCTTCAGGTCGCCGATTTTCGTGTAGTAATATTTCGGAGCGCTCGATTCGATCAAAATTCCTTGATTGATCAATTCGGTCGCCTCGCGCGCGACCTGCGAAATTTTTGCAACGTCGCTCGAACGCACTTCCAATTGCTGCGAAAGCGAATAGCCCGTTACCTCGGATGTTTCATTCCCATCCGAATCGCGCCGCTTTAACGTGGTCGAGGAAATAGAGGAAACGGTCATTTGATCTTCGGGAATGCCTTTTGATAAAAGATATTGCTTGATCCGCGGGACGCTGTCCGCAAGCTGTTTATAGGCGTCGGCAAGCTGCGGCGATTGCGCCGAAACGCCCGCGCTCCAGACGACGAGATCGGAAGTTATCCGGCGCTTCGCCGAACCGGTAACGGTGATCGCGTCATCGCCTTTTTTTGCGCTCGCATAAAACCATCCGAAAATGATCGACGAGAGCACGAGCCCGACCGCCAATGCAAAGCCGCTATTAAACCAAAACGGCGCTCTTTCAACGCTCATTTGCAAACCTCCAATTCCAAAAACAAAGACATCTCAACTACTGCGGAATTAGACACACAATACGTGAAGAAGTTCCCGCCGTCAACAAAATTTTTGCTTCGATCGATCCGCCAGCCGCAAAAATTGCGAAGTTTGCAAATGAACATACGCAAAGTTACGATTGTCAATAGAAAATATTTATTCAAAAGGAAGTCTAAATTCATGAAATTACCAGGCGGAATGGATCTTGGTTCTATGATGCGGCAGGCGCAGGAAATGCAGGAAAAAATGTCGCGCGAGATGAAGGAAACCGTGGTCGATGCATCTGCGGGCGGCGGTGCGGTAACTGTAAAAATGCGCGGCGATTTTCAGGTCGTCGAGCTAAAAATATCGGCGGACATCGTAAAGGACGGCGACGTGGATATGATCCAGGATCTAACGGTCGCAGCTCTCGGCGAAGCCCACCGCAAGGTCGAAGAATCACTAAAAGGCAAACTCGGCGGAATGCTGCCGCCGGGACTCATCTGAATGCGGAATGCGGAATGCGAAGTGCGGAATCGTTTAATTTGAATTGATCCTGGATGGCTACGGTGCCGAAATCAAAACACGATAACTTGAAAGAGCGGAGCAAGAAATTCGCTCTTCGGGTAATCAGGCTTGTTGACAGTCTTCCGAAAACCCTTGCCGAACGGACGATTGGCAGCCAGCTTATTAGATCTGGAACATCTGTTCCCGCGAATTACCGTGCGGCATGCAGAGCAAGGTCGAACGCTGAATTCATTGCAAAGATGGGTATTGTTGAAGAAGAAACCGACGAATCGGCTTTTTGGATAGAATTTCTGGTCGATGCAGGAATCGTAAAAATGGCTCTTGTTGCTGATTTGCTGGACGAGGCAAACCAACTCACCGCGATTTGGGTAACCTCCATTAACACTGCGCGGGGTAAGAAGCGGTAACTCCGCGATCCGCACTCCGCATTTTACTTTATGTTGGACTATTCAGAACCGGTCGCCCGGCTTATAGACGAATTTAAACGCCTGCCGGGCATTGGCAATAAGAATGCGCAGCGGCTTGCGTTCTATATTCTTCGGCGTCCGCAGGCCGAGGTCGATAATTTTATCGAATCGCTTCGTGAAGTAAAAGAAAAGATCGTTTTCTGCACGGTTTGCAATAATCTCACCGACGTCGATCCCTGCCTTTACTGCGCAAATCCGAAACGCGACCGCTCGATGATCTGCGTTGTTGAAGAGCCGTATAATCTGGTTACAGTCGAAAAAACGCGTTCCTATCGCGGACTTTATCACATCTTGCACGGCTCGCTCTCGCCTATGCGCGGGGTCGGACCGGACGAGCTGATGCTTCCCAATCTCCTGCCGCGCCTCTTGCCCGAAAACAATGACGGCGTCGAGGTTCTGGAGGTCATTGTCGCTACAAATCCGACGACCGAAGGCGAGGCAACCGCCAACTACATTGCGCGACTTCTGAAACCGCTCGGCGTGCGAACAACCCGCATCGCAATGGGAATGCCTGTCGGCTCCGATCTCGAATACGTCGATGAAGTAACGATGGACAAAGCACTCTCGAACCGCCACGACATCTAGATTCCGTCCATACAACCAAACTGATCGCGGCCGCTTCTTATTGCCGAGTGCTTAGTATGAAATCCATTTATTTGTTGTTTGGAATTTTGTTTGTCGGCCTCGGAGCAATCTCGATTTCCGCACAATGCTGCTGCTCAAATGTTTCGATCAAACTTATCGAAGGCAGCGGTTTGCCGCTTATCTCACGCGATGTAAAAGTTTCCGAAATTTCTCGAAGCGTAGTGGAAAACAGAGTTTCATTCACGGAAAACGATAATGGCGAGACCCATTTGAAGTTTCATATCGGCTGCGGAACCGGCAGCGAAGTGCTGTTGATCGACTACGCCGGTGCTCAAATGCATTTGCGTCTAAAGCTCCACGGCGACTTCGGTTTTGCTGAGGGTGAACTTATTTTTGTTGCGGGCAATTACGTTGCAGAATTCTCGAAACAACAAGAAGAAGGAGTTCGCAAGGCAATCGCATTTCGTGAAGCAACGGCCGATGAGGTAAAAGAGATGAAGAGTTTCGAAGCCGAAGATGCCCCCATCGACCAAACTGCTAACCATCTCTGATATTTTTAGAGACCGACGAGGCACAATCGTCTTTCGATTGATCATCGCCGTTTTCGGCATCGCTTTAAAAATATTCTTCCGCCGAATTGAAACTGTTAATGCTGATTCTGTTCCCAAAGGAACCGGCGTGATCTTTGTAATGAATCACCCGAACGGGTTGATCGATCCCGCGTTGGTTTTCGTCGCACTTCCGCGTAGAATTTCGTTTCTTGCAAAATCGACGCTGTTTCGAATGCCGGTGATCGGCTGGATATTGCGCACCGTCGGTGCGTTGCCGCTCTATCGCCGGATCGACGCCGGCGAAGACGTTTCGAAGAATCAAAAAACATTCGAACTGTGCCGCGAACTGCTCCGTGGCGGCGGGTCGATCGCGTTGTTTCCAGAAGGCGTGTCGCACAATTAGCCAAAGCTATTGCCGTTGAAATCCGGTGCGTCTCGAATTGCGCTCGGCGCTGCTTCTACGTCAATCGATCATGAATCGGTAAAAGTAAAGATCATTCCCGTTGGGTTGTATTACACAAATAAAACGACGTTTCGAAGCGAGGCATTGCTCCATTTCGGCGAGGCGTTCGACATCCCGGAAACCGAACTCGAAAATGACGGACAGCCGCCGCGCGATAATGTGAAAGCGCTGACGGAGCGGATCGAAGCCGCTCTAAAAAATGTAACGCTGAACGCCGAAACCGAATCAGAACTTCACACCGCGCGAATCGCAGAAGAGATCTTTTCATCGGCGCAAAGCGATTCCGACCTCGGGAGCGAGTTTGGATTTCAAAAGGAATTCATTAGCAATTCGAACGACGATAAAAATATTGCGCAGCGTATCCGCGAATTCGATGCGAAGCTGGATGATTTCGGCCTCGAACCCGAACACCTTTCTCTTGCGCAATATTCGCGGAGCTCGGTTGTCCGCGAGGCGTTCAATTTTGCTTGGAAACTGATCCTGCTTTTGCCGTTTGCGCTCATTGGCGTCGTCATACATATTCCCGCATATCAGTTATGCAAGTTGGTTTCCCGTTGGTATGCGAGCCACGGCGCGGATGATGTTGCATCCACCGCCAAGGTGCTTGCAGGCATGGTTTTTATGCCGCTTACGTGGGTCGCCGCATCCGGAACCGCGTACTATTTTTGGTCATCATCGCTCGTTGTATTTATTATTCCGCTTGGCTTTCTTCTCGGCTATGCCACGCTTTATACGCTCGAGGAATTCGAAGAAGCACGCGGCTGGGCAAGTGCAATTTGGATATTCGTGACAAAACGAGATCGATTTCTTCGGCTTTATGTCGAACGTAGAGAAATTTCGGAGCGACTTAGCTAACGCCATTGACTCGTAAAAAGTTTTGGAATAACGAAAAACGAAAAGTGAATAACGCCAACACGTTATTCACTTTTCACTATTCGTTTTTCCGAAATTGCCGCGGCCGAAATTTTAGAATTTAGAAACGCGGCGGATCTAAAACCTTACCGTTTCGACCTCTGCATCCGACGCACTTCTTGACTTTCTCCATTCGTCCTCATCGTCGTAAAAGTTCACGTCGAACTCCATCAGACTTTTTACCGGCACGCCCGAAAAGTCGGTCGGGGCATCTTCAAAACGGGCAATCGTCCCGATTCCGATCACGTCGGCACCGATCGTGTCGCATAGTTTTATCGTTTCCTCGATAGCGCGTCCGGAACGTAAAATGTCGTCAACGATGATCACCGGATGAACATCGGTTTCAGCCATATACTGTCGAAACTGCCGCTTGCCTTCTTCCATCTCCGCCCAATAGATCTGCTCGGCGCTCAATGCCTCGCGGACGCCAAAGGCGACCATAATGCCGCCCGGGCTTGGGCTGATAACCGAAACCTTCGGCAGCCGGCTTGCTATAGATTTCTCCATCCTGAAATAACGGCTCAAACCGACCGACAAAATGCGCGCATTATCGTAATAACGAAATGCGAGCGGCATTTGAAAATAATGCGATGCATGCTTTCCGTTCGGATAAACAAAATGCCCCTTGCGGTAAGCTCCGGTTTTTTGAAGTATTTCCATCACCGATTCCGGCGAAGGTATTAGATCGATCATAAAGTTGCTCCTGCGAATTTTAGAACGCGGGTAAAATGTAATTCTAACTTCACACCGAATTTTCCGCAAAACCCCGATACCGGCATGTCAACACCGCGAGCGACAGCGACCGGGGTTTTTGCAAAAGCCCGCGTGTGAGCAAGGGCGATATGAGGTCGCAGCGGGTGAAGAATTTTTAGCCGCAGATTTACGCAGATAAACGCAGATAATTTTTTCGCGTCTTGGTGTTAAATAGTGGAGAGTAAAGAGTAAAAAGTGGAGAGCGAGGAGCCGAAATTTCTCTCCGCTCTTTACTCTTAACTCTCTACTCTCTACTCTCTACTCTCTAATACACAAAAGCATTCGCGTTGGGAAGTCTTCAATAAGGCTGAATTGCTGAGTATAGATAGCGTTCCCCAACTCATATCCGGTGGCGGACCGCCTTCGGCATTGTCGCGGAGCATTAACTAAATATTTCAGGCTTCGAAGGGGACTTCGGCGTTTCGGAGAACGTGGAGTTCGTTGCGTGCGACGCGTTCGAGGAGTGCGGGGTCGTCGAACATTTTTACAAGACCGTTGACGGCGGCGTAACGCGGTTCGTCGGCGACGGTTACCGCAAGGTTTATGAACGAACGCATATATTGGTCGATGCCGTCAAGCAGCGATCCGCCGCCGGTCAAGATCACACCGCGGTCGTAAACGTCGGCAGCAACTTCGGGCCGCAATTCGGTCAAAGTATCTTTCACGGTCTGGGCAATTTTGCGGACGATGCTTTCCACTATCGGATACAGCTCGCCGTTCGTGACCTCGACCGCCGCAGGGCTGCCGGTTTGAACGTCGCGACCGCGCACTTCGATCGTTTTCGAAATGTCGTCCGGCAGAAAGGTCGAAACGAATGTGGTCTTTAGCAGCTCGGTCGTTTCTTCGCCGACCTGAAGCCCGCGATGCCGCCGAAGATGCGTTGCAATAATTTCGTTTATTTCGTTGCTGCCGTATCGTTCCGAGGTCGAATGCACGACCGAACCTTTTGCGATTATCGCGACATTTGTCGTGCCGGCGCCGATATCGACGATCGCAGAGGCACGCTTATCGGTAGGAAGAACGCCGGCGCCGAAGGCAGCCGCAAGACCTTCTTCCATCATAAAGACTTTGCCGATGCCGGCGTCGTCGGCAGCGTTCAATAGCGCACGCTGCTCGACATGCGTTACGTCCGAGACCATGCTCATCACGGCTTGCAAGCTGAGATTCGAACCGCCGGTTTTTGCCTTTTTGACAAAGTGAGCGAGCATCTTTTTCGTCCGCTCAAAATCGGCAACCACGCCGCCGATCATCGGCGCTTTTACGATGATGTCGCGGCCCTCGCGACCGGTCATATCGGCCGCTTCCTGGCCGAATGCGACGATCTCTTCCGTCAACTCGTTTATTGCGACAAGCGAAGGCTCATCGAGCACGACGCCGCGATCTTTCACGGCAATTATCGTGCTGGCCGTACCGAGATCGACCGCCATCGAATCGGTAACGAGCTTCTTAAGAGACGAGATCTTCAACATATGGCTTTGAGTAGATTATATTCTTTATCGACGAGCGCCTGCAATATAAATTCTTAACTCCAGCGAACTTCCAAAACATTCACCGGCTGTGTGCGGTTTTTAACCGTCATCGGCTCGCGCTGGATGAATGGAATTCGGTTGGCACAGGCCTCGGCGGTTGCATCGCTCATAAGGATCTGGCCGCCTTCCGCATTCGATTGCAGCCGCGACGCGAGGTTTACCGTATCACCGATCGCGGTATATTCCGAACGTCGGTCGGAGCCTATGTATCCGATCGTCGCAACACCGGTGTGCAGGCCAATTCCCATCGATATTTCGGGCAGGCCTTCGGCACGAAGTTCGGGATTTATCTCCGAAAGCTTCTTTTGCATTGTAATCGCGGCTTTGACCGAATTCAGCGCGTCTTCTTCGGATGCGGTCGGAGCGCCGAACAGCGCCATCAAACCGTCGCCGATATATTTATCAAGCGTGCCGCCATTCTCAAAAATAATATCGGTCATCGCAGAAAAGAATTTATTCAGCAGGCCGACCACTTTTTCAGGTTTTTCCTTTTCCGATATCGAGGTGAATCCGCGAATATCCGCAAAGAGAACCGTGATCGTCTGATTTACGCCGCCAAGACGGAAAGACGACGGATTTTCGAGCAACTGTTTGACGACGTATTCCGGCATAAAACGGCTGTAGTTGGCACGCGCGACCTCTTCGCGAGCGAGCCGTTTGTGCGCCTTGACCGTTTCGACCGTAACGGCGGTTTGGGCGGCGACCGCACTGATGAGTTCAAGATGATCGGGCGAGAATGCCGAAAACGGATCGAGCCGGTCGGCATACAAAACGCCGTGGACGTTCGATTCGGTTATCAGCGGAGCGCAGATGGTCGAACGAACGCCTTGCGAGACGATCGATTCCGCTCCTGAAAAAGCCTCGTCGGTCGTTGCGTCCTGCGACAGCATGGCTATCTTTTCGCGCATCACTTTTTGCGTGATCGTACGGCTGATCGTGAGCGACGACGTTATCTGCTCGATCTTTTCATCGCGCGTTTTTACGCTCACCGGATTAAGACTGTAATCGAGAATCTTGCCGTCAAGCGTCTCATCCGCGAGCAATGCAACGACGCGGTCGGCCGGCGTACCGCGAAAAATAAGATCCGTGGCTTTATCGAAAAGCTGTTGATGATCGAAAACGGTGCCGAGCAATTTGCTCATTTCATAGAGCAGGTCGAGCGTCTTGGCTTTTCTGCGAAGTTCCTTTACTTCCTCAGCCGTAGCCGCTGACGATTCCATCGAATAATATGACTGCCGCCCGATGATCTCATTCGCCGACATCTGCATCTGTGTTTGACCAAGCGGATTGTCGTCAAAATCGACGCCCTTCGAAACACCGGCAACCGTCGGTGCGTTTCGAACCGCGGTCGCCGCGATCGGAATATTGCCGATGGAATGTTCAAAGGGTGCAATATTCTCAACCTGCTGCTGCGGAAAATATTCCAGACGGCTTTCGCCTATCGTGATCGCATCGCCCGGTTCGAGCGGTTTTTCAAGCATCGGCGATCCGTTTACAAAAACGTGATTTACGCTTCGCGTAAGCTCACCATTTTCGATATAGCCATCGACTATCATAAACACGCCGTTATCAGCCGAAATATGGGCATGTTTGCGCGAAACGCGGCGGTCGTTCAAAACGATGTCATTCTCTTTCGCACGGCCAATCGAAAGCGCGGCTCCGCCGACAAGCGTTTTTTCCCAAGTCCGACCGTCCGGTTCTGTTATTTTCAAGATCGCACTCATTTGTAGAATCAATTGTAATTGGTAAATTGGATTTGGTAAATTGACGACCGAATCAATGATATATCTCGACAACAACGCAACGACCCCGATCGCTCCTGAAGTCTTCGATGCAATGCGGCCATTTCTCGAAAATTCGTTCGGGAATCCTTCGTCGGCGCACTTAATCGGACGCGATGCAAGACACGCGGTCGAAGACGCTCGAAATTCGGTTGCGGAACTTCTGGGCGCCGATTCGCCTGATGAGATCGCGTTCACATCCGGCGGAACCGAAAGCGACAATTGGGCAATTCTGGGCGCGTTGGAAGCTCAACCCGATAAACGACATATCGTTACCACACGTGTCGAACACGAGGCAGTACGCAAACTATGCGAACGACTTGAAACCCAAGGCTATTCGGTTTCCTGGCTTGATGTTGACGGACACGGAAATCTCGACCTCGATCAATTGCGAAATTCAATAAATGAAGAGACCGCCGTTGTTTCGATAATGATGGCGAATAACGAAACCGGTGTTTTGTTTCCTGTTGTTGAAATCGCCGAGATCGTCAAGGAACGAAGTGAGGCGATATTTCACGTTGACGGCGTCAACGCCGCCGGAAAGCTGCCGATCATCCTAAAAAATACTCAGATCGATCTGTTTTCGATTTCAGCACACAAATTTCACGGACCAAAAGGCGTTGGTGCTTTGTATATTCGAAACGGCATCGAACTTCCGGCGATTCAGATCGGCGGCGGACAAGAACGCGGTCGCAGAGCCGGGACCGAGGCCGTTCATCAGATCGTGGGAATGGGCGCCGCGGCTGAACTTGTTCTCGATATGCGGCCGATGAACAGCGTTAGTACCATTCGCGACAAACTCGAATCCGAAATTCTTGAAAACATTACCGACACTTTTGTTAACGGCACGACCGATCGGCGTTTGCCGAACACCTCAAACGTCTCGTTCGCTGACACAAACGGTGAGATGATCCTCGCACGACTGGACGATGCGGGAATCTGCGTTTCTACCGGCTCCGCGTGTAATTCGGCCGATCATTCCGCTTCGCCGGTTCTGCAGGCGATGAATATTCCATATTCAAAAGCGATGGGCTCGATCCGATTTTCGCTCAGCCGGTTTACAGCCGAAAATGAGATCGACGCAGTGTTTGAAAGGCTTCCATTAATTATTTCTGAGTTAAGGTCGCTCGCGTACTGACAAAAAGCTTTGGGTGTTGCATCAGGCTGATTTTATTTTTATATTCCCGATTCCAATATTGGGTTTCTTTTGTGTAATTTCGTGTAATTTCGTGTATACTTCTATTCGCTGTTAAAAAACTGTCCACGAAATTACACGAAAGCACACGAACAAATCTTGAACGAATCAATCATCCACAAAATTATCAATTTCGATCTGATCAACTAAACCGCTTTTTCAATCCCGTAACGCGATAGTTTTAGGTATAGTCCGCGGCGCGTGAGGCCGAGTTCGACGGCGACGCGTGAGATGTTCCAATTATTCCGCGCAAGCGACGCCTTTATCATTTGCATTTCGAGTTCGGTAACGGCGTCGTCGAGCGTGCCGCCTTCAGGAATATTTGCGAACGGCGTAAAGGATGTGTCGAATGACGCGATAGGCTTGATGTTCGACGTCTCGCCAAAGGTGGTCAGCGGCCGCGTGCTTTGTTTTAGTTCGGGCGAAAGATCTTCGGGTGTAACAACTTCGCCATCGACGGCACGCGCGATGATCCGCTGTACCTCGTTACATAGCTGGCGGACGTTGCCTTCCCATTCGCAAACCATCAGCAGATCGACGGTTTGCGGCGTGAATGTAATGCCGGTCTTTCCAAAACGCGACGAATATTGATTGATGTAATAACTCACGATCGGCGGAATTTCAGAACGGCGTTCTCGAAGCGGCGGGACGCGAAGGCGGATGACATTTAGTCGATAATAAAGATCCTCGCGAAAAGTGCCGGATTTGACCTTTTCCTCAAGCGGCATATTTGTCGCCGCGATAATGCGAACGTCCACCTTTATCGGTTTTTTCTCGCCTATCGGCTGCACCTCGCCTTCCTGCAAAAATCTCAGTAATTTTGGCTGGACGTCGATCGGAAGATCGCCGATCTCATCAAGAAAAAGCGTGCCGCCATCGGCAGCTCTTACCATTCCCTGCGAATCCGTTACCGCGCCCGTAAACGCGCCCTTTCGATAACCGAACAAATGCCCTTCCGCAAGCTCTTTCGGCACGGCGGTACAATTAAACGGCACGAATATTTTTTCATTTCTATTAGAGATGGTGTGGATGGCACGTGAAACAAGTTCCTTGCCCGTGCCGGATTCGCCGGTTACCAAAACCGTCACGTCCGACGATCGGATTTTGTGAATTTCTTCTACCAACGCATTCATCGCCGGCGACGAATGTATAAAACCGGGCATCAGGCTGTTCGGCGCAAGTGCATCCGATTCGAATTCATCCGTCGAAGATTTTCCCTTTTCCCGAAGCGAGATCACATCGAGTCCGAGTTCCACGACCGGAACCAGAAGCTGGAGCGAACTGCCGTCGTTCAACGCCGCTCCGATTTTTGGAAATACCATTAGATAAGCGTGTGGTGCATTCGTCGGGCGAAGCTCAAAAACCTCGGCGTTAATTTTTTTCTTATATGAAATATCTTCCGACCTCTGAATCGCATCGCCGAGTTTTCTGATCGCATCCGCTGCATCGCGCCTTGTGATTCCGTGAGTAATGAACGGGACAAGAACACGCTTTTCATCGAATTCTGCGACGATCAATTTCTTCGCATGACTTTCCTGCTGCAGGACAGCGGCGAGTTCGCGAAACAGTAATTCGCGCGAGGCGGTCGCCTCCGCAAGCCGAACCATCAGAAGCTGTGAAACGGCCGCATTCGCCTTGCGGACCGGCGCCGGCGCAACTTGGGCACTTTGGCTCGCGGTCTCGATCTCACTCGCTGCTTTTTCCAGCAGCCACGGAACACCGAGTTTTCGAAATATCTCTAAAGCAGAATTCAGATGTCGGAGCGCATGCGATCTGGAATTCGCACCGATCAGTAAATGCGACAGACCTGTATGATAAAGATCCGCAGCGGTTTCAAAGATAGTCAGGCTGCGATTGAAATGATGAACAGCAAGTTCCTGATCGCCTTGTTCCAACGCCGAAAGACCGCGAATTCGCTGTATATTCCCGAGTAAAAAAAAGTCGGTAGCTATATCGGAATCCTCGATAACCTTTAAATAATTCTCACATTCGTCGTAACCGCCGTTTTGCAGATAGCTTTCCGCCAGAACGAGGCTTGCCATGTTCGAATAGTGATTCTCACCGATCTCTTTTGAAAGCTCGATGGTCTTTCGAGCCGTTTCAGCGGCCTTTTCGACCTTTCCCTGCGCGAGAAAACAGCGCGCCAGGTTTTGCAAGGCTTGAGTCTCATACCATTCACGTTTGCGTTCGCGGGCTAATTTAACAGCGCGTTCTAGTAATGACTGAGCTTCGTTTAGCTCGCCGCGAAGGATCTTTAATTCACCGAGGCTGTCGAGAATGCCGGCGACGTGTACGTGATTCGACTTCGTAGCAAGATCGAGAGCCCGTCCGATAATTTCTTCGGCGCGGTCGAATTCGCCGATAAGAGTCAGGTTGATGCCGAGATTGTTATAGGCGATGACGGAATTTAGAACATGTTCCGTCTGATCGAAAAATCCGATCGATTTTTCCAGGCATTCGATGCCGTCCTGCGGCCGCCGCAGGAACCAATACGCACCGGACATATCGGTGTATAGCTTGCCAAGCATGAAGGGAGCGCTTCGCGATCCGATGATCTGAATTCCGAGATCGAAATATTCGAGCGATTTTTCGCTGTTCCCTTCCTGATGATAGCTGAGCGCCATTTCGCGATAGGCTTCGGCCATATTGATCCATTCGCCGTACACACGAAGATGTTCGAGCGCATTTTTCGCATAATCGCGGCAGATAGCACATTCGTTCAGCTTGCGGTAAACGCGTGCCAAACCGATATCGATATTTCCGAGAAGTTGGTCGAGGTCATTCGCCTTTGCCTTTTCAAGTGTTGATTTTAAGAGTGTTACGGCCTTCGGATGATCGCCCTGGTTGTTGAACGAGATTGCAAGCTGCGTCGAAACACGCACTTGCGTTTCCACAGAAAGCCGCCCAAGTATGTCCTCGTCTTCGTATGGCTTTATCGTTTCAAGCGATTCTTTGTAGCGACCGACGGTTTCGTATGTGAACGCAAGCAGGCGTTTCAGATTCGCTAAATCGTCGTCCGTGTGACGATGTTTTTCGATCGCTTTGATCAAAACGGATTCGGCTTCGTTCGACTTGCCTTCGCGAAGTCGTCGGCCGACTCCCAAAAACAGATCATTAAGCCCTCCAACGCTTATGGACTGTCTCTGCCTCGCATGAACGTCAGAGCCAGCACCGCCGCGCGCGGCAGCGGTGATCGTTCGGCCATTATTTTTGGAGTTTTGCTTCATCGAGCCTAAAACCGGGAAAACGGAGTTTCTAAAAAACCTCGTTTCCGCAAACTACGATCTTACGTGGGCAAAATTGAATACTTAGTAAACAGCGCAAACGAAATTTAGCAGATAATTGTGTCCGTGTCTATACTTTTTCACGGCTTGATGTGGCAAAATCGAAAAAATGGCGGAATTTCCCGAAATTGGCGGCGACGTCCTTGCCGAAAGCAAGACCAAACTGGAGAAGCCAAAACTCTTCAAGGTCTTGCTGCATAATGACGATTTTACAACGATGGAATTCGTTGTTTTTGTGCTGGAATATGTCTTCCAGCGACGCGAGGACGAGGCTATGGCGATCATGCTCAATGTTCACAACGTCGGCATAGGCGTCGCCGGTGT
>JBOGOW010000049.1:0-14453 GCA_050748285.1 Pyrinomonadaceae bacterium | reverse complement strand
CTTCCGCACCGATAGTTTTAGCGAATTCAAGTTTGTTATCCTCGATATCAACCGCCACAACCCGTGCTCCGAGTGCCGCGGCGATCATGATCGCCGAAAGCCCGACGCCGCCGCATCCCCAAAGGGCAACCCATTGCCCTTCGGCGACTTTGCCTTGATCGACAACAGCGCGAAATGAGGTTGCAAATCGGCAGCCAAGCGACGCTGCTGTTACAAAGTCGATCTCATCCGGCAAACGGACAAGATTTGTATCGGCATATTCGATGGCGACGTATTTGGCAAATCCGCCCCACGCCGTAAATCCGGGCTGAAATTGGCGGTCGCAGATCTGCTGATTGCCGGAAACGCATTGTTCGCACTCGCCGCATCCGCACACGAAAGGAAGAGTTACGCGGTCACCGATCTTCCAATTCCGCACATCCGAACCAATCGACACGACCTCGCCCGCGAGCTCATGGCCTGGAACATGCGGCAGCTTGATATCCGGATCGTTTCCCATCCAGCCGTGCCAATCGCTGCGGCAAATGCCGCATGCCTTTACCGCAAGCACAACGTCCATAGGCGATGGAGTCGGGTCGGGCACATAGCGTATCGAGAGAGTTCCCTGAAATTCTTCGTAAACAGCAGCTTTCATAACAGCACCTCGGTCGCACCATGCCAAAATCCACTTGACATGATGCCGATTTATGTTGATACTTCTTTCGATAAACTTCAAATAAAGAACTGCTCGATTTACTTTGGCTGCCTTTAGCGCTTCTCAAACGCCGTCGAGTAAAAAAGGAGAAAGTTGATGTTAAGAAAGTCCTTGTTTCTCATTATTATTTCGCTGTTTTGCATTCCTGGCCTGATTGCTCAGACGGGATCCGCGACGACCAGTGCCGCGACTGACGCTCCAAAAAAGCGCACTCCCGTTTTCCGTCCGACCAAAGATCAGATAAAGAGTGTTCAAGAGATCTTGAAGGGCAAGAGCCTGTATTCGGGCGAAGCAAGCGGAAAATACAACACTGAAACGCGCTCCGGAATTAAGAGTTTTCAGAAAGACAATGGATTGAAGGAAACGGGAACGCTGAACCGCGCAACGCTTGAGAAATTCGGCGTGGAACTGACCGATTCGCAAAAACTGATTCCTGTCTCACCGAATTCTTATGCCGATGCGGATGCCGATAAGAGGTCAGAAAAAATGACAAAGACGGCAAAGACTACTTCCACTGCTTCTACGACGACGGCCGCTAAATCAAGTACCAAAGCAAGCGACGGCCCGAAAAGACCGGCTCCTTTTCAGGCTAACAGCGATCAGATCGCCGCCCTTCAAAAGAAGTTGAAAGATGCAAAATTATTTACCGGCGATGCGGATGGTAAACGAACCGACGAACTGAAAGGAGCAATAAAAAAATATCAGGAAACAAATGGTTTGAAAGCAACCGGCGGCATAAATGCAGCAACCCTTGAGAAAATGGGCATCGCATTGACCGACGCACAAAAAGCAAATGTCGCAGCCCAAGCAGCATACGACGCCGCGAAGAATAACTAAACGTCCGGTTAATAAAACAAAAGCGAGTAACGAATATTTCCACTTTTCGTTATTCACTTTTCACTATTCCGGACAAGACTGCGCATATCTGCGATCCGGCGTAGCTTGTTTGTATGCGAAAATTCATTCCACTGCTATTTGTTTTTATTTTTTCAGTTTGTATTTCGGCGCAATCCGGCAGCGTCGAAAATTCGATCCGCGACGTAATGAACAAGCAGGTAAACGATTGGAATCGCGGCGATATCGATGCGTTTATGACCGGATACTGGAAGTCGGAAAAACTCACGTTCATCTCCGGCGATAAGGTTACGCGCGGCTGGCAGCAAACGCTCGATAACTATAAACGCACATACGCAACGCGGCAACTGATGGGCAAACTTTCATTCTCCGACCTCGAGTTCACGATTATTTCAAAGGACGCTGCGGTCGTACTCGGCAGTTGGTCGCTGGCACGTGAAAAGGATAACCCGCACGGCAAATTCACGCTCCTGTTTCGCAAATTCAAAGACGGCTGGAAAATAGTTCAAGACCATACGAGCTAAGTTTGGTAGGTTAGCAATATCATATGCGGTCAACCGAACACGAAACGAAGTCTTCCCGTAAGGATGACGGCCCCGATCTGTCGCCCGAAGAGGAACGGCAGACAAAGGAGCGCGGAACGCCGCGAGCCGCCGTCGTTTACGAAACCGTACGCGAAGAGGGCGAGCACGAACTCAGCCGCACGGTTTCTGCGTTGGCGTGGTCGGGGCTTGCCGCGGGTCTTTCGATGGGCTTTTCGCTTGTCGCGGAAGGGCTTTTGCAGACGCATCTGCCTGATGCAGCGTGGCGTCCGCTGATCTCGAATTTCGGTTACAGCGCCGGATTTTTGATCGTCATTCTCGGCAGGCAGCAGCTTTTTACAGAAAACACATTGACGGTAATTTTGCCGTTGCTAAAGAAAAAGGACGGCGAAACTCTATTCAAGGTTGGGCGCCTTTGGTCGGTTGTTTTTGCCGCGAATATTTTGGGCGCGTTTCTTCTTGCATTTGTTGTGAGCTCGACGGATATCTTTTCAACAGAAGTGAAACAAACGTTTGGCGAGATCGGTCTCGAGGCGACACAGGGTTCATGGATCACGATCTTTCTGCGGGCGATATTTGCCGGCTGGCTGATCGCACTGATGGTCTGGCTTCTTCCCGCCGCTGAATCGGCGAAGGTTTGGATAATTATCATTATGACCTACTTGGTCGCGCTTGGCGGTTACGCACACATCATCGTCGGTTCGGTCGAGGTGTTTTTCGTCGTGCTCAACGGCTCATTCGGCTGGCCGCAATACCTATTCGATTGGATGCTCCCGACGCTTCTCGGCAACATCGTCGGCGGCGTATCGCTCGTCGCCGTTCTGGGACATGCACAGGTGGTGAACGAGAAAAAGGCTTAAATTAGGAAATAAAAAAGTAAAACAGTATGCCAAAACACGATGTATCATTCAGCATTCCGGAACGCGAACTTGGGCGTGCAGATGTAGAATTTGTTGTAAAAGAAGACGGAGCCACGCTTGGAACACTTGCGATCTCAAATGGCTCATTGGTTTGGTTTCCGAAAAAAACGACCTGTGGATGTAAAATGCTTTGGTCGCGGTTTGACGAGGTAATGCAGGCGAACGCCACGCGGGAAGAAAAAAGGTAGCAATATGTGTCGTGGCCGATAAGCACGTTTTGCAAAGAAGATCTGAGTTTTGGAGGACAAAAAAATGAATCGCAATTTGTCTATTATTTTGTCGGCACTTTTATTATTGTTTCTGGCTTTCGCCGGTAATTCCCAACCTTACCCAATACAACAATACCTGAATATTAAATCGGCCGGGTCACCGACTTTTTCGCCGGACGGAAAGCAGATGGTGTATTTGACAAACGCCACCGGCACGTCACAGATATGGGCAATAACTTTGCCCGGCGGCACCCCGAAGCAACTAACGAATTACGACGACAATATCGGCTTTGTCCGATGGCTGCCCGACGGAAGCGGCATCATCTTTGGCAAGGCAAAAGGCGGTGATGAGAACACTCAGTTTTACTGGATGAAACCGGATGGCTCCGGCGTGAAAGCTTTAACCGACGACCCAAAAGTTAGGCATAATTTCGCCGAGATCTCATTCGACGGGAAGACGATCTACTACGCCTCGAACAAACGCAACCGAAATTTCTTTGACGTTTATTCGATGGAGCTTGCGACGGGAAAGGAAGAACTTCTTTTTCAACAGGACGGCAACAACGACCTTGCTGCGGTAAACAGCAACGGCTCGAAATTTATCATCTCTCGCAACGGCGTCGAGTTTGGGCTCGACAATAATCTCTATCTGATTGACGCCAAGACAAAACAGGAAACGCTGCTCACGCCGCACACCCACGCGACGCAATACGGCGATGTCCATTTTACCGCTGACGGCATAGTCTTCGCTCATAACGACAAACGCGAGTTTTACAGCCTCGCCCAAATGCGAAAGAAAAATGCCGCTGGCGATGATTGGAGCGATGCCAATCGCGATGTGAAAATTCTCGACGAAACAAATTGGGATGTCACCGGAATTGAGATGCCGCAGTTTGGCAGTGTCATGGCCTACGCAATAAATCGTGATGGTTTTTCCGAACTTTACCTCAGGAAATACGAAACTGGTGGTAAGCCTTTAATTACAACAGTCTCCGCTAAAGCCGAAGCGATAAAGCTGCCGGCACAAGGCATCGTCGGCGGCATGACTTTTTCAAAAGACCAAAGCAAGCTCGCGTTCTCTTTTTCTTCATCAACGCAGAACGGTGATATTTGGCTTTATGATCTGAAATCGAAATCACTGACGCAGGTAACGCGCAGCGACCGCGCCGGAATTGATGAGAAATCATTCGTTGCGCCGGAGTTGATAAAATTCAAAACATTTGATGGGCGTGAAATTCCGGCGTGGTTTTACTCGCCGAAGAGTGCTGTCCAAGGCACAAATGTAAACGCAAATGTTCCGTCGACGGGATCGATCCCGGACAAAGAGGATGGCGGCGAAATGCTCGACCTTACCCCATGGATCAAGAAAAAGGGCACCCAGCACATATCTTTGGGCCGGTATGGTGTATCGGTTGCGACCGCTCAACCTTGCGACGCGATCGCGAGTACCGGAGGCGGTCGGCACTGCTTGAAATTTAACTATGGAGAGCCGTATTTCAGATTAACACCTGTTATTGTCAGCGTGCACGGCGGCCCTGAAGGACAGTCACGTCCGGGATTTAACGCATTGTTTCAATATTATCTTTCACGCGGGTACGCGATTCTCGCTCTAAATGTTCGCGGCTCGACCGGTTATGGCAAGACATACACGCATCTTGACGACGTGGAAAAACGTGAAGATTCGGTAAAGGATTTAGCTGCAAGTGTCGAGTGGTTGAAAACGAAAGGTGGTGCCGACCCGAAACGCATTGCCGTTGTCGGCGGCAGCTATGGCGGTTATATGACGATGGCGGCGATCACGCTTTATCCCGATCTGTGGGCGGCTGCGGTTGGCACGGTTGCGATCACAAATTGGGAAACTTTTCTGACAAACACATCCGGCTATCGCCGCCGCCAGCGTGAGGTAGAATATGGTCGCCTAGACCGTGACATCGATTTCCTTCGCCGCATTTCACCGATCCGCAAGATCGACAATATCAAAACCCCGCTGTTTGTTATCTCTGGCAAGAATGACCCTCGCGTTCCATACACTGAAGGCGAACAGATGGTCGATGCCTTGCGAAAACGCGGCGCGGTCGTCGAATACAAACTCTACGACGACGAGGGCCACGGCATCTCAAAACTAAAAAATCGCCTCGATCTTTATCCCCGCGTCGCCGATTTCCTTGATAAATATATGAAGTGACGAAGCGCGGACACTCCTGTCCGCCTGAGCACAACGTGCGAAAAAATGTGGTTGATTGCGGACATAACCGCTTAAAAATGTTTGCGGTCAGGGGTGTTCGCTTCGTAGTTAAACTCGGATTACGCATTAGAAAATTGAACTAGCGGGTAAACCCCGGAGACGAGGTTTTTCGGTGGAAATACGGCTGAAAGCTCTAAGCTGGTAACTCTTGGCTCTCTTTTAACCGGCGATTTGATAGGCTGACGCCAAAATGTTTTCTAACAAGTATTCCGGGTTAAATCGTTAAACCCCCAAACTGCGGGTATTTTTCGCACTTCGCGCTCATGCGGACAAGAGTGTCCGCGCTCCTTTATTACCCCCATGCTATCTATACATAGAAATTTAGCATCAAAATGCAACAATCCCGCTTTCGAGGCGTGCGATATTTCGACAATTTTTTTCGGAACAAAGTAATATAGTACAAGCCAAAAACATGATAGCCCACTTAAAAAACATTTTGTTAGTTTGTGCCTGCATATGGATCGTATGTGGCTCCGTTTCTGCCCAGTCTGAAGATACAAGTTTACAGGTAGCGGTCAAGGATCAGTTCGGCGGATCGGTTCGCGGCGCCACAATCGTTCTCATCGGAACCGGTTCAAAAGATAAGCAGCAGCAAACAAATTCACTTGGTATCGCGCAGTTTCAGAAATTGACGGCTGGAGAATATCGCCTGGTCGTTACCGCACCGGGTTTTAGTGAATTCAAGGGTGAAAGTTTCACTGTAAGGAATGGCGAAAGGGTAAAGATCGATATCGTATTAGAAATCGCCTCCATCGAATCCAAGGTTGAGGTTGGAGAGAATGACAATACAGATGCTGAAAAAACCGGTGTGGCAACGGTGTTAAATGAGAAAGAGATAGCCGCTTTGCCAGACAATCCCGAAGATCTGGAACGGGTGATAAGGAGGATCGGCGAATCGGTAACGGGCGAAGAATTGCCGATCAGTGTAAACGGTGTCGAGGGTGGAAAAATTCCGCCAAAGGAAGCAATACAGCAGATCAGGGTAAATCAGAATGTGTTTTCCGCGCAGTATGACGGTGCATATGGCGGCGGAATCGAGATTTTTACACGGTCAAACGTCGATAAATTCCGGACATATTTGAGTTACAGCTTTGCAGATTCGCGCCTAAATGCCGCTGATCCTTTTCTGCAAATGCGAGTTCCATATCAAGCGAGGAGCATATTTTTTAATCTGTCGGGTCCGCTTGTGGGCAAAAAGGCAAATTTCTTTATTTACGGAAGTCATGGCGAGAGCGACTCGAGCGCGGTTATCAACGCGATCGTTTTGGATGCGAATCTGAACCCGGTTGAGTTCAGACAAACCTTAGCCACGCCGGGAAGTTCAGACAGTATCAATTTCACAGTAAATGCCGACCCGACGAAAAAGCATAAACTCTATTTCGGCTATTGGTTTACGAACGGCCGGAGCGAGGGGCAGAACGTCGGCGGCTTTTCGCTGCCGAGCCGCGCAAATGAAAGCAGATCGCAGAGCCATTTTTTTCAGTTTTCCGATACTTTTTTGATCAATCCAAATGTTGTAAATCAGACCCGTTTGCTGCTTTCGAATTTCACAAACGACAGTTTTGGCGGCAGTAACGAAGTTGCCGTGAATGTTCTCGACGCATTTTTCGGCGGCGGTTCGCAGCAGAATATTGCGAACAGAAATTTTCGCTTTGAAGCTGCGAACGACACAACTTGGCAAATAGGCAGATACGCTTTGGGGCTCGGTTTTAGGATACGCGGCGAACACATCGACCAAAACTCAGCCGCAAATTTCGGTGGCACATATACTTTCAGCGGCCGCGTTGCTCCGGTTTTGGACGCAAATAATGAACCCGTGTTAAACGACGACGGAAGTTTTCTTTTGACACAGATCAACAGCCTCGAAAGTTATCGGCGAACGCTGCTTTTCCAGGGATTGGGCCAGACGACCGCCAGGATCAGGGAACTTGGCGGCGGTGCTAACCAATTTACGATCTCGGGCGGCAATCCCGATATAAAGGCGTCACAATATGACTTTGGAATTTATAACCAACACAGCTATAAGATTTCCGAAACCGTCTCTGCCAGTTTTGGGCTGCGCTACGAGAATCAGACAAACATCAGCAGTAATTCCAATTTCGCACCCCGCTTTGGATTGATTTGGGCGCCAAAGGCTAAGGATAAGCAAAAGCCGCTATACACTTTGCCCCGAATCAGCGTCGGTTATGGACTTTTCTATAATCGTTTCTCACTTGGCAACACGGTCCAAGTCAGACAGGCGAGTGACGCCCAAAGGGCACAGTATTTGGTAACAGATGCAAATATTCTTAATCTTTTTCCCGCAGTCCCGACAGTTGATCTGCTTCAGCAGTTTGCCCAACCTCAAACTCAAAGATTCATTGATCCCGAATATGATTCGCCGTTTCAGTCGCTGCTGACGATTACCGCCGCCAAGAAATTGACGAAGGGTTTTTCATTAAATTTTACATTTTCCCGCGGACGATATTCTCGACAATCTTACACGCAAAACATCAATGCACCGCTCGCCGGAACATTCGATCCGGCCGATCCATCGAGCGCAGTTCGTCCATTCGGCAACGTCGGAAATATTTACGAAACGATCTCGTTCGGAAGAACGGAAACCAATAGGTTTTCGGTCAACCTCGGTTTTCCTCAATCGCAAAATTTCTTTTCAAGCCTTCGATATTCTTTTACCAAATCTAAAAGCAACGTCGTCAGCGCCAGCGGTTCTCCGTTCGACCCATTTGATTTCAGTCAGGAATTTGGCCCATCGACATTCGATGGCGTCCACAGCATCGGCGGCTATTTTTACTACACTTTGCCCTGGCAAAAAATCAGTATCGGTACTGATTACTCGATCAGTTCGGGAACCAGATTTAATATTTTCACAGGACGCGACACCAACGGTGACGGGTCATTTAGCGAACGTCCGTCTTTCGCAACCGACTTAAACAAACCGGGTCTGATTTCGACCATTTATGGTGTTCTTGACCCGAATCCGTCGCCGACAGACGCTCTGATCCCTAGAAATTTAGGCAGAGGGCCGAGCAACTTTCAGTTCAATGGGTCTATCTCTAAAAGTTTCGGTTTTCATGAAGATAAGGCTAATAAAAAGCCGCCGCGTCAAACTTTAAATTTCAGTCTCCGCGTCAATAATGTGTTCAATATAATAAACAAAGGAAATCCTGTCGGAAATCTGTCATCGCCGAATTTTCTGCGCAGCCTGACCGGATTCTCTGATGGCAGCATTATTACAATCAACGGTCTGCAGCAAGTCAATTTCGTCGGACGAAGTATGTCCATGAGCGCCGGTTTCTCATTCTGAACGTCGCACATTTCTTTAGCTCGGATTAACCCTGATTACGCGGGTAGAAAACTTTTTTGCGTCAGCTTATCAAATCGCCATTTAGAAAAGAGCTAAGAGCTGCCAGCTTAGAGTTTTCAGCTGAAAAGTTTGAGTTAAACTCACTAAGCAGGTGAGGCGAACGGGTCGTTCGCCGCTCCAGTCGAGCTTGACGCCTTCGCTGCATCCAAAACTTTTTGTACCTTTAAGCCGTCTTCGAATGTGGCGGCGTGTTCGAGCGAACTTGAATCTGAGCGGATAGCATCGATCAGTTTCGGAGCGAATGCGACGAAGCCGCTCGGAAAGCCGGATTCAGTAATACCTTCGATTCCCGAAGCGAATTCGACCTCGATCTCCGTCCATTTTGTTTCGCCGCTTTTCGCAAGGTAAACATCGCCTTGATGATCTACGCGTATTGAACCAAGCGTGCCAAAAAACTCGATCCGGTTGATGTATTCCGGGCCTTCAGTCATTGATACAGAAACGATGCCGGTCGCGTCTTCGGTCAAATCAGCGTTTGCAAAGCGCAGCAGCATATTCGCTTCGTCGTCGGTCGTTACATCGCGAACACCGCCATCGAAAGGCCGCTGTTTGATGTGTGTCTGCAACTGACAAAAAACGCTTGAAATTTCGGAGCCCAAAAACCAATTGAATGAATCGATGATATGCGAATTTATCGCGCCTAAGGCGCCGCCGCCCTGCTTCGCGTCAGACCACCAATTCCACGGCACGTTCTGGTCGCCGCGGTGCGAGGCGCGGAAATTGTATTTAGCGTGCCGTATTTTCCCTATCACCCCATCGCGGAGCATCGCAAAAGCTTTCTGTCTGCCGGGTTGAAACCGCAGTTCGTGATCGATCAACGCAAGCACGCCGGCACCTTTTGCGGCTTCGCACATTTCCTCGGCCTCGACGACGTTCATCGCCATCGGCTTTTCGCAGAGTATATGTTTTCGATGTTCGAGCGAAAACAGCGCCATTTCTCGGTGCAGATTCGGCGGCGTCGTAATGCAGACAAGATCGACGTCGTCGCGTGCGACCGATTCACGCCAATCGGCAGTGAAATGCGGAATATCGAATTCCTTTGCCGTCGCTTCGGCATTTTCCAGGCTTCCGCTCGCAACGGAAACAACCCGTGTGTTTTCACACATCGAGAATGCCGGTATCTGTACACGCCGTGCAAAACCGGTGCCGATGATCGCGATCCCTACATTTTCTTTCATACCGAAACTCTCGCATAAACCCGGCGCCAAAACAAAAAGCGTCGGGCAACCAACGCTCATTCCAAAATAATTTTTAAAAACCTCAATCGATTCCCATTTCGAATCTCGGCGTCGCGGTCTTTGCGCGTTTTAGAGCGAATCGGAGGTACTCGTCGTATATTTGCTGCGATTCTTTTTTCATATCGACGATCTCGGCGCCCACGAAAAAGCGTTCGTCCGAAAGGTGCTGTCCGATCTTGATATACCGGCGGCCGAGAACCGTCATTTTTACACGCCCATCGGGCAGGTCGAGTTCGAGGTTTAATCGCCTGTCTTGCCCAACCAAATAAAATTCTTTAACCCTGATCGACGGAACGATGAAGGAAATGCCTGATTTGCTGACGTCTGCAGCCTCACCGCTGATCGAAAGCCCCTCGATCGTTGTGTGAAGATTGCCCGTAGTACGGACGGGTTCGAATGTAATTCGTATGGGCGCGTCGCATCTCTTGCGGATGGAATGCTTGTTTCTTTCAAGCACGCCCGACAACTTTGTCACAAGCTCACGGATCATAAGCGGCCTACTCTGCGTCTAAATTATTCGGATTCAGCAATTTAACCTCAAATCTGTGGAAAATGCAAGCGAAAGTTTTCCACAGGTGGAAATTTCTGCTATTTGGGGATCGGCTTACCGCCGTTGTCGCCGCTTTTTACTCGCGGTTTGTCATCTTTATCAAGATCGAGCAAAAACGAAAGTTTTCCGCTTTTGCCATAAACTGCTGGCGTTGCCGAAACGCGGTATGTGAGTGCGTCCGTTGAAAGGGATTGAACAAAATTGTAGCCCGTGGTTTCAGAGGTAGTAATGTCCGGCGGCAAAATGCCATCGGCTATCAATTTTGGAAACTCCGCAAATTTGCCGCCGTTCTGAAGCGAATGAACCATTTGGGCCTTGGCAATGCGGTTGAGCATCTTTTTCGCCTCTTCCTGATGAGTTTCGATACGAAGCGCGAGGAAATAGTTCTTGCCTTCCTTTTTGATCTGCATTTCCGTTTCGTCGTCGGCTGACAGGATGATCCAATTTTCGCCTTCCTTCCTCAACCGAAGCTGTTGAAATTCCAATTTCTCAAGATTTTCATCGGGCAGCTTTGCGGTAACGGTTGCGTTGTCGCCGCTGATTATTTCACCGTTTATCTCGATCTCTGCGGGCACTTTATTGGCAATTGCTTCGAAATCGACGGCGAATTCTTTTAATTCGTCATCGGTCAAACCCTCGATAGCCGGACGAAGATTTGTCAAAAAAATAGCCTCGCGGAATTTCTTTTCGCGAAGCTTAGCGTAAAACGCACGAACCGTGTCAGCGGGCGAACCTGGTTTGATCTGTATCGTCGCGCCCTTTGGTGCGGATTCGCTTTTTGCCGCAACGTCTGTTTTTACGGCGTCAATACCCGGCTTTGACGCCTCGACCGAGCAGCTAACAGCCGAAAGTGCAAACACAGACAGAACTGCAAATAAGAACAAAACCTTTACGAATATTTTCACCGAATCGAACTCCTGAACGAGTAGATTTATGAGAAGCTGCAAACCTGAGGCGCGTGCCCGAAGACGTAATTGGACACGCTATTGAGAGTATAGCGTGCCTTTCCAAAAAAGGAAAACAATTTTTTGCTAAAAACGAAAAAATTAAACGTTTTTGCTTCTGAACCAGTATTCACGACCGACGAGGTATAGTATTACCGCGATTACGGCAAATGGGATAAGAGCGAGGAGCTCTGAAAAGTCTCCGGCAAAGAACGGATTGCTCGCCGCTGCCCACTCACCGAAGCTGTTCTGTATGGCCGCCAAATTGGGAACTACGGCAAAAACGGCGATCAGAATGCCGGCGATCGCGCCTCCCGCGATATAACCGGACGCCATCAAAACGCCGTTCGATTTATCGGTTTCGGCGATGATCTGATCTTCGGTAAGATTCTTCGCTGCCAGCTTTCGCTTTAAGTAAATATCGACAAGATATCGGACGATCCCGCCGATAAAAATCGGCGACGAGGTGGATATCGGCAGATAAATACCGACTGCGAACGCTAGCGAGGGAACACCGGCAAGCTCGAGCACGACGGCGATCATTGCTCCCAAGATGACCAAACCCCACGGCAGGTTCTGCCCCAAAACGCCCTTGATGATATAGCTCATCAGCGTCGCCTTCGGTGCGTCATAACGTTCAAGGGCCTTGCCATTTTCGTCCTCTTTGATTATTCCGTTAATGCCGGGATCGACAAAATACTTTGGCCTGCCCTGGTCATCGACAAGATATTTGCCAACCTGTCCTAACTGCGGATCGGTATTTTGCCAGACGCGATAGGCCGCGGCGTCGGTCTCTTTGAATCGCCCGCCGGCCTTTTCGGATTTCAACTCGCCGTGCTCGCGAAAAAGCTGCTGCTCGGTTACTTGCGTCGTTCCTTCGACCGACGCCGGATCGACCTGTTTATAATACGTTCGCGAATCATTTAGAAAGATGAGCAGTGAACCGAGCACGAGCGCCGACGCCAGAGCGCCGACCAAAATTGCGATCTGCTGTCGCCACGGCGTGCCGCCGACCCAGAAACCGGTTTTCAGATCCTGCGATGTTGTTCCGCCGTTGGACGCGGCGATGCAGACGATACCGCCAATAGATAGTGCCGTAACAAAATAAGGATCGGGTGTCGTCCAGCCCAAACCTAGAAAAACAAGGCAGGTTATCAAAAGCGTTGCGACCGTCATTCCGGAGATCGGATTTGACGACGAGCCGACCTCGCCGGTCAGACGTGATGAGACGGTAACGAATAGAAACCCGAGAATGATTATTAGAAGCGCTCCAAAAAATGAAACTATCGGGCTGACGAACACGCTCAACCCCAACTGCGGAAAGAGCATTATCGCCGCTATCAGGCCGATGATCCCGATAACCACCCATTTCATCGAAATGTCCCGGTCGGTTCGCGGCAAGCTGCCGTTTTCTTCACTCGAACCGCCGCGAAGATCGGCAAGCCCGGCCTTTAGCCCGTGCCAAATGGTCGGAAGGCTGCGGCCCAGCGAAATGATCCCGGCCATAGCCACCGCGCCGGCGCCGATATACAAAACATACGCGCTTCGCACATCACCCGGCTCCATTTCGGCGATCGTTTTGCTAAGTTCCGGTGCGACCGGGCCGGTAACGGCATCGCCAAAAAATTTGATTATCGGGATCAAGACGAGATACGACAGCACGCCGCCGCCCATCATATAACCTGCTATCTTTGGGCCGATAATATAGCCGACGCCGAGCAGGGTCGGGTCGTTATCGAGCGAGACCGAACCGCCCTTGAGCAGATTGTCCGGTAAAACCTTTTCCGGCGTTCCTTTCCAAAAGCTGAAAACCTTCATCAGTGCGTTGAAGGCGAATCCGATTCCGAATCCGATGGAAATTATTTTTCCGCCTTGCAAAGCAGCATCGTCGCCTTCGGTCGTGTCGCCTTCGTGCGACGCCTCGCGCGATTCCTTTGACGCACCGGCCTTGAGCACCTCGGCACAGGCCGTGCCTTCGGGATATTTCAGGAAGCCGTGCTGTTCCTTGATGAGGGCGCGCCGCAGCGGGATCATCATTAGAATACCCAATAATCCGCCCAAAACCGCTACGAGCATCACGCGTGTAAAATCGAGGTCGAACCCGAGGATCATGATCGCCGGCATAGTAACACCAACGCCGAAAGCGATCGATTCGCCGGCCGATCCGGCCGTTTGCATTACATTCGCTTCGAGGATTGTCGCATCGCGCATTCCCATTTTCGAAAGTATTCGGAAAAGCGTGATCGCAATCACGGCAACCGGGATAGATGCGGACACCGTAAGGCCGGTCTTCAAAACCAAATAAAGCGACGACGCGCCAAAGACGATGCCAAGCAGCGTGCCGACCAAAAGCGGAAACGGCGTAAGTTCGCGCAAGGTTGCGGAATCGGGAATATACGGTTTGAAATTCTCGAGAAAAGGATTTTTCATAAGTATGGAGTTCCAGCTTTAGCTGGCGATTTTTGGAATTTTATATGCTCGTTCGCACTCGCGTCTCTGCCCGTCAATGCAAAAGCCCGCGCGTAAGCAAGGGCGATACGAGCTTTTTCGGATACGGGCACGCTCGTTCACACTAGCGTCTCTGCCAAATTGTTTAGGTCGCTATCACTCGCGGTGCTGACCGAACTGTCCAACGTTAGAAAAGCACTGCATTGCAATTTACATCGCATTGCGGAAAAACGCAAAACAAAAAAGGCGTGCAATGCACGCCCAACTCTCCAAAATACATTTTTTCTTTTATCCGATAAACATCTCGTCGTCCATATAAACGCGGTCGATCTGCTTTGGCGATGGTGCGAATAAGACCTCAAGGCCTTTCTTCACGCCCGCCATTACGGCGGCGATTTCGCGGGCAGGTCGCACGATCTTTTGCTGGACAAACTCTGTGGT
>JBOGOW010000048.1:0-14849 GCA_050748285.1 Pyrinomonadaceae bacterium | reverse complement strand
AGGAGGGCGAGCCGAAATTTACAGCGATGCCAAGCGAGAGCTTGGAGATCGAGGATGATCCGAGCGAGGTAACGATAATTCGCAAAAAGGGTGAGGTTGTGATCCCGCCGCCCGAAATGGATGAAGAAGGCGAGCTAAAACCGCCCGACCCGGTTTATGTTCAAAAAGAAGAACCGGCGCCGCGGATCATTGTTCCGATGGAACAGCCGCGTCCGCAGGCTCACGTCATCCCGCCGTATCAGCCGCCGCTGCAGAAATCGAATACGCTGAAGGTCGCCGTTTTGACGATGTTCGGCACCGTCGCGCTCCTTGCTTTAGGCGCCGGAACGGTTTGGCTCTTTATGCGAAGCACCGACTCAAATTCGAATGTAAATACCAATCCGCCGAATTTGAACGTAAACCTGAACACAAACCTCGGTTACGACGGCAACTTTAATTTCAATGCGACCGGAATTTCGAATTCGAACGACAATTCAAACGCAAACTCGAATGTAAAAACGCCGACGCCGACGCCAAAACCAAGCCCGAGCGTTACGCCAACGCCAACGCCGACGCCGACGCCGGACGAAGATAATACGCCGACGCCGACACCGCGTCCTTCTCCGTCGATTCCGACGATGCAGTCATCACCGCGACCTTCGCCGACCGTGCCGCGGATGATGCCCGCAAATCGACCGACCAGCACGCCGTCGAATGAGAACTGATCCCTTGGAACGCGGACATTCCTGTCCGCATTCGGTTGCACAAGCCCGCGCGTAAGCAAGGGCGATATGCGCGAAATTCGGGCGGAAACGAGAGCGCTTAAATGCACAAGCCCGCACGTAAGTAAGGGCGGAAGGCTCAACACCGGAAATCAGTTTACTCGCCGTCTTTGGAATCGAAACAAAGATGCGTGTACCGCCCTTGCTTACGCGCGGGCTTTTGCAGTTGCAGGCAGGGATGCCGGCGATCCAAGCGTTTCGTGTTGCTGCATTCTATATCGGCCTTGCTACGCGTGGGCTTTTGCATTGGCCGTTTCAACGGCGCGGCGCGGGTCGATTACACCCCAACCCTGGCGGTCGATCTCATATCCGGGAAGCCGTTCGGCGGTGTCGATCAAAATTCGTTTTATCTGAGCAGGCGTGAGCGCGGGATTTGCTTCGATCATTTGCGCGGCGACGGACGAAACGATCGGCGCGGAAAACGAAGTTCCGTCAACATATTTATAGTGTTTAGTTATTACATTCTCGAACCGCAGTTTCAGCACGATCAATTGGCGAATGCTGTGAACGGCGCGGTCGAGCGCGGCGTCGAGTTCACCGTCGATGCCCGGATTCGCGGCGATAATCGCGTGAAGATCGCCGTCATCGGCTTTATCTAAAACTTCAAGCAAAGCGGCTTGCTGAGCGGTCGGCGTGTTCGGCAGGATCGGTGCCGGAACCCAGATCGACGGTGCGATGACTTCCGGTTTTTGCAGCCCGTCGATCGTCGGGCCATACGATGAGCGATACATTCCGCGACGCGAACGGTTGACGGAATTATTATCATCGAGACCGCCGACGGCGATGCACGACGGCGCGCTTGCGGGCGGCACAACCGGATGATCGGGCATGTGCCCCGAATTGCCGACCGCGCATACGACGAGAATTCCCGCCGCCGAACACGCTTCAACAACGCGCGAAAGCGTATCGGTCAGATAGCTTTGCTCGTGATCGCCGCCGGCCGAGATATTTACGATGCGTATTTTGTACCGCTCACGATTTGCGAGAACCCATTCGAGTCCTTCCTGAATATTTGCTTCGGTAATTCGTCCGGTGCGCGCAAGTTTTACCAAAACGACTTCCGATTCCGGCGCAATGCCGCGATAAAAACCGTTGGATAATGCGCCGTTCCCAGCCGCAACGACCGAGGTCATCATTCCATGCCAGCTTGCGACATCGGGCTGAAACAGCGAACCGAGTTCGCCGTCGGCGTCGAGCATATTTCGATATGCGACAATGCGGTTGCGCGGCGTTGTGAGATCGACATGCGGATAAAAGCCCGAATCGAGAAACGCGATGGTCACGCCCTTTCCGGTAAATTTTGCATCGGCGTCAAGCCGCAGCGGTGTTGAAAGAACGTGCGAGCCGTCCTTTTGCATCGCTGCATCCTTGATGATCTGCTCTTTCGCACGTTCGAAAAGCCGGACACAGCGTGCACAGACGGCTTGAAACTCTGCGGTATCAGGCGCGTTTGCGGCGATCAGCTCACGAAGCTCTTCATCGAGCACCCCCATCGGCACAAATTCGTCGCGCGTTTCACGCGAACACACCGGACAAACGCCTTTGTCCGAATCTCTTGCAACGTATGAATTTGAACGGGTTATTTGCGGGGTCATCTGTGGCGATTTAAGTTTTCCATAACCAACGGTTAAAATCAATCGGAAGAATATTGCCCACGAAACACGCGAAAAGCACGAAAATAGATCCGACACGTCAATATATAAGTGAAATGCAGTTTCATGGAACGTCGCAATTCTTTATTTCGCTTGTTTCGTGCTTTTCGTGGGCAAAAATTTTATGAAAAGAAAAACCATCGGCCTTGCACTTTCCGGCGGCGGCGCACGCGGCTTTGCACATGTCGGCGTGCTGCATGCGCTGACCGAACACGGCATCCCGATCGATTTTATTGCCGGAACATCGGCCGGCGCGTTTGTCGGCGGAGCGTTTGCGTCAGGAATGTCGGCGGACGATATCGTCAACGCCGGCAAGAGTTTTTCGTGGATGCGTGTCGCCGGAATTTCGTACAGCCCGCGCGGACTTTTGTCGAACGCAAAGATCGGCACGTTTATCGACAAACATTTTCCGGTTAAAAACTTTGATGAGTTTCCGATACCGTTCGCAGCCGTTGCGTGCGATCTTGAAACCGGTAAGGAAGTGATTATGTGCGGCTCGGACGATATTATAACCGCAATTCGCGCGAGCTGTGCGATTCCCGGCGTTTTCGCACCCGTTGAGGATGAAAATGGCCGATTGCTGGTTGACGGCGGCGTGGTCGCGCCGATGCCGATGAATGCGATCCGTCAATTTGAGCCGGACATCGTGATCGCGGTCGATCTTATGGCTTGCGGCGCCGGATTTTGGGGGAAACCGCGAACGCTGGTTGGCACACTGTTTCAGTCCGCGATGCTGCTGCTCAGAAGCGCTTCCCGCTCACAGCATTACGCGGCCGACATAGTTATCGAACCACAGATCGGGCATATACGCCCGGATCAAATGAATCGGTCAAAGGAGTTATTTGAATTAGGAAAACAAGCTGTGGACGAAATGATCGACGAAATACGCAAGATCGTTCTTAGCGCTTAATCCCAACCCGATTAAAAAAACGAGGATGTGTGAAAATTCGATTTCGAAGATATTTTTCCACGAAATCACACAAACAAACACAAAATAAAGCCAATTTTCGTGATGTTTCGTGCGATTTCGTGGACAGATCTCTTCATAACCTCAATTCCTAAATCAGAACCTAAACTTGGCTCCTAATTGAATTCGCCTCGAATCGAATGCCGAAGTAAAACCAAGCGGCGTGCTTGGACTTACGTCCGAACGGCCGCGAATATCGGTGGTTCGGTCAAAGGTCGGACCGACTGTGTTATTGACCGAAGCGAAATTTAATCTATTGAGCAGATTAAACGCTTCTATCGTGAGATCGAGACTTATTCGTTCGTTAAATGGTATCTTTCGCGTCAGGCGCATATCGACCGTTGCAAAGCTCGGACCTTCACCGATATTGCGTCCGATAGGGCCGGTCTGCACTCCGTTTAAGAGCAAGAGCGGACGGTCGCCATTGGTACTGCGGTCGCCATTTATGTCGGCTCCTGCAAGCAGGTTAAACGGCCGGCCGCTGTTGGCTCGAAATATCGGAGTGAGAGAGAAATCTCTCAGAAACGCATTCTTGAATGTGCTCTGCAATACCGCATAAACAACGACCTTGTGCCGCTGATCGAATGCCGAAAGCGAATATTCCGGCCTTGTATTGATTTGATCGAAAGCGCGAAAATCGCTGTTATAATCGGTAACCTGATCGTTAGCTTCGCTCAATGTATAATTTCCGGCGATCGCAATGCCGCGGCCGAATTGCTTGTTGAATTCGACAGTCAAACCGTTATAGTTTGCCGATGCCGCCGCCTCGTAAATGATCTCCTGAAAGAGGAACGGATCACGAAAACAGGTAAAAATAGCCGCGCCAGCGCAGCCCGAAGCGGCCGACCATTCGCGTATTCCACGAGCCGAAATCGGACGATCCAGCAAATTGATGTCGCGCGCCCTTGTGATGTGCTGCGTCAACGCCCAAACATAGCTAACGGCCATGCTAAAGCCGGGAGCAAATTCATGCTCAACGGCTAAGCTGCCTTGTTGAGCATTCGGATTTCGGTATGTCGGATCGGCTCTGAACAAAACGGTCAGAGGGTTGCGTGGCCCGGTTTGAGAAACATTGATCCCAAACTGCGTGAGGTCAGCCGGCGTGATCGTTCGAGTCGTGTTCGGAATGCCTATCGCGCCTTGCGCCAGCAATGTGCGAAAGATGTTAACAGGGCCGTTAATTGCAAACGGATTTGCTGCGTTCAGCGTCGTCAAAACCTGCGGTATCTGGCGAAAGCCGTCTATCTCGTTGAGCGACTGAACGACGTAATCGATCACAAACGGTATTTGCGCATAAAAGATGCCGTAGCCGCCGCGAATAATAGTTTTGCCCTCGCCTGCCGGATCCCACGCAAACCCGACGCGCGGCCCGAAATTCTTTTTATACGTCGGAAGCGGATCGCGGCGTCCGTCGATCTCATAGCGCAACCCGTAATTCAACGTCAGTTTCTGATTAACCTTCCACGTATCCTGTCCGTAAACCGAAAAATAGGGCAGTTTACCTCCAACTATGCCGTCGCCGAAACCTTGTTGGTACGAGGTCGGCAGACCGAGATCAAGTCCCTGCAATTGGTTTATCGTCGTCGAAGCCAACTGCGGACTGATAAACGAGCCGGGCAGGACGCTAAAGCCAAAGCGTCCACTAAAAAACGTCTTCGCATCGAAGAAACCGTTTCGCAAAAGAAAACTTCCGCCAAATTTTATTCGATGGTTTCCTCTGACCACTGAAAAATTATCGACGATCTCATAGCGCCGGTCGTAGTTAAAGCTCGGCAAAAATATGTCGCGGTTAAAAAAACCGAATCCGCCGACGTTAAGTTCCGGCCCGTTTGCATCATTCGAAACAACGAACAATTCGTTGTAATTGAACTGCAGGCGAAGTTCGTTGGTCATGTTCGAATCAAAAATATGCGTCCAACCGCCAACGATATTTGCGTCGCGGATACTTGTGTTATTCGAACGCGAAAACGCAAGCAGTGCCCGCGTTGACTGATTACCTTCGTCGCGATCCGTAAAACTGAACCGCAGGAAATAACTGTTTGTTCCATTTGGAACATGGTCAAGCCTGAACGAAAACGCCTGCGAATTTCCGGTAAACGGAAATACGCCGCTGTTGTTTCGGAAGAGATCCTGAGTGCTCGTTTTCGCCGTAAGCGTCGCCTGAAGGATGGGTGCGCATTGTGCCCGCGTTACCATCGGTTGTCCGTTGACGCACGTTATCGGCGTCGGGTCGGCGCTCGCCGCAAGCGTAGAAATGATCGCTGCCTGTGCGGCCGTCGGCTGAAAAATAGCAAGGTTCGTGAGCAGCGGAACTGTCGAAGATTCGCGCCGCCGCAAGCCCTCGTATCCGCCAAAGAAGAAGGTTTTGTTTTCTTTTATCGGCCCGCCAACCGTGAAACCATACTGCTGTCGATTTGCGTCTGGTTTAACTCTCGAAAGCGTGCTGCCGTCCAAAACGATCGCAAACGGATCGCCGGCGTCAAGCCTTTGATTCCTGAAATATGCAAAAACGCTGCCGTGAAACTCGTTGCCGCCGGTCTTGGAGATGATGTTGACTACGCCGCCACTCGCGCCGCCGAGCTCGGCGTTATAATTGGCCCGATTGATCTGAAATTCCTGAACCGCTTCCTGTGTGAGCGTCGAGCGGACGCCGCCGCCCTGGTCGTTTGCTTCGGCACCGTCAACAGTAATATTGTTGCCGCGGCCGTTGTTTCCGTAAAACGAAATTCCGCTTTGCGGCGTTTGCGTTACGCGAAAATCCGTATTGTCGGCCAGTGCGTTGGAATCAACGACGCCCGGAGCGAGGAGCGTAAAAGTAAGATAATCGCGCCGGTCGATCGGCAGGTTGCGAATATATTGTTCGTTGACGGTTGTCGAAAGCTGCGACCGGTCGGTCTCGATCAATGGCGTGTCGGCCGTTACTTCAACAATTGCCGAGGCGTCGCCGACCTGAAGGGAGAAATCCTGATCCAGCGTTTGACCGATTGTTACCTGAACGCCGCTCTTTGTCACCCCGCCAAACCCATTTGCCTGTATCTTTAAATTGTAGGCACCCGGCGGCAAATTCAGAAAGCGATATTCGCCGCTTCCTTCGGTGACGGCTGTGCGTGTAACCCCTTTATCCACATCGGTTGCCGTAACGGTCGCACCGTTGACAACGGAACCGTTCGGGTCGGTTACGCGGCCCTTGATCTCTGCGGTTGAACCGCCCGCCTGTGCAAATACGCCGGCAGCTCCCGCAGCAAATACCAGGACAAAAAGCAGTGCCGATCTAATCGCGATTTTCATATTGATCTCCTTCAACTAAAAAATAATCTGAATCATAATTCCGAGATAAAATTGGGCCAAATTCCGAATTTAGGGTTTTCCGGCAACGCCGCTTTTGTGCTTTAGCGGTAAACTTACGCCGACCAATCGGTCAACCAGAAGCTCGACCAATTCTTCTGTAACCTGCTCTTTCGACAATCTCCCTTCGGGTCGATACCAATATGCCAGCCATACCAGACTGCCCACGAAATTGAGCGTCGTTACGCCGACGTCCAAAACCGCGATATTTCCCTCGTCCTTTATTTTTCTGATCGTATCGCCGACAAAGTTGTAAAAGATATGCCGACGGGCGCGTATTTTATTTCGCAGCTTAACGTTAAGACCGTTGGCTTCGTTGATAATGATCGTTATCTCCTGCCGCTCGGTCATTATCAGATTTGCATATGCTCTTACCAAAGTTCGCAGTCGCTCGGTTGGATCATCAACAAGTCGGGCAGGTCCAAGCACATCGGCTTCGACCAGGTCCATGCCGTAGTTCATCGCTTCATACAAAAGGCTTTCTTTGCTCGAAACATAATGATAAAGACCCGATTTGGTTAGCCCTGCGGCCTTTGCGATGTCGTTTAACGAGGTAGTCTCGTAACCCTTTTCGTGAATTATCCGTGCCGCTACCTGATAAATTTGGCCCAACCGTTCATCTTTTGGCGGTTGAGGAAATGGCTTCGCTTTCCTTTTTTTGGCTGGCTTCACCGGCATTTTCTTCGCCTACGTTTCGCCGATTTTTATATTCGAATCTTGCTGCCAACCGGCTGGTCGGTCGGTTGGCTGAATATAAGTATCACAGGCTTCCATCCGTGTCAAATGTAAATGAAGCGGGCTTGCGTTTCAGCCAGATCCAACCGCCAAATCAAAACGGCATTTCTCGCTTTGCTCACGCCGTGGATCAAAAGCAAAAGCTAGTTCAAAGAACCTGTTGGAAACGGCTGACGAGCTGCGTTATTCAGAGAGCACTGGTTTGCGAGATCGTTGAACGTTTTGGGTTTTTTCGGTTCCGCGCCGGCGGTTTGTTGGTTGAAGGATTTGCGGTCTCGGTTGACGATGACCGTATTTCAAATTCGATTATCCTCACCTTTTTATCGCCAATAAAAATATCGACGCGATAAGTGCCTGCGGTCCAAACATCATGAGGTTTTCCTGAAAAATTAACCCGGTCTTCGTTCTCTTTCGTGGTGTATGCAACCGATACGACCTTTGATTCGGGTTTTACGCCTGGCACCTTGGCCGCAACCAGATCCATCTTGATTGACGCAACACCGGCTGAATGAAGCCGCACGACACAGAAAATCGGGACGTCGGTAACGACAAATTGCTCCGCAGGTTCGCCGACGCGGCCTTCGGTGTTTGCCCTTGCAAGAAAAACCTCAGCGATGATCGGGCGCACGGGCGGGTCGTCACCCTGCGAATATGCAGGCACGCCAATGCCAAACACTAATAAAACTGCACCTAATACAATTGATTTCATCGCCAAAGTTATGATCTGCTTGTTCGCATCTACTTTGAAGTGGCAAACCGTCGTTTTAGTTGCACGTTTGCAAAAAAAACCTTTACACAGGCATGTAGTTTGCAATACTATCTCGGTATTGCATTGGTCGGTCCGATTCGGCCATTAAGCGAATTTTATTGAAACATTGGCGAAGACAATTTCGTTTTTGTTGATCGGAACGATGAATAATCCAATAGCCAAATTTGCCTTTGAGACCACTCTGATCGCGTTATGTGACGCCGTGGTCCCGGCATATTCGGCCAGGCTCGAACTGAAGATGAAGAAATCAGCAAAAAACAACGATTTATAACACTGCATAACATTGAGCGGAAAGGGCGGCCGATTCGTGGCCGCTTTTTTTATTTGGAGACGAGAAATGTCTGAGAAAATGGAAAGGAAACAGATACCGGCGAAACCGGTTGCATTTGCCCGCGAGGTCAGCGTCCCTTACCGCGGATGGGTTTTTGGCGCTATGGCGGCCGTGCTCGTGGCGACTGCGGCCTCGCGCGTTTCAACCTATGTTCTAAAACTTTTGACCGACGATGCGATCGCTTTTGGCCAGGGAAACGCGAGTACCGATGATATCTGGAAATGGGTATTTCTGTTTCCCGGCATCTATATTGCCAATGAAATTATTTGGCGTTCGAGCGGTTTTTGCGGAATGCGTTGGATCACCGGCGCCGTTGCCGAAAGCAATCGGCGTTTGTTCGGATATCTCTCCGAGCATTCGGCGACGTATTTCAGCGACCGGCACGCGGGTGCGCTGGTAAATAAAATATCGAATGCATCATCGGGAATCGAACGGCTGATCGGCCAATGGCTGTGGCAGTTTTTCCCTTTGATCGTCGGTTTTGCGGCCGATCTTTACTTGACGTATTCCGCGCATCCGTATTTTGCGTTGTCGCTATTGGTGTGGATAGTCATCTACGTCCCGGCGAACGTGTTTTTCGTTTCGCGGCTGCACAAGCTGAGCTTTGCATATGCCGAATCGTCGTCCGTGCTCAAAGGCAAAATGGTTGACAGCACATCGAATGTCGATACCGTGCAATACACCGGCTCCATCGAGTATGAAAAGCGGCACATCGGCAGCCACATAGGCAACCAGCGTTTCTCGCACCTGCGCGAATGGTGGTGGTCGGAATGGGTGCTGGTGTCGAACGGTGTCTTGCTGGGGATCTTTATTCTGTCGATGTTCGCATTCGGTATGTGGCTGATATCGGCGGGCGAAATCAGCGTCGGTTCGCTGGTGATGATAATAATGATCGTAATCGGGCTCGAGCAGCGGATGTTTTTTCTCGGGCAAAATATGACACAGGCGGTCAGCTTTTACGGCCAGGTCAATGAAGGCTTAAAGGAATTGCTCGAGCCGCACGAGATAGTCGATAAACCTGACGCGAAACCGCTTGTCGTTAAAGACGCCGAGATCGAATTTCGCTCGCTGGAATTCGCTTATCGCGGAAAACATGTTTTTCGGGGCACGTTCGATCTGTGCATTAAAGGCGGCGAAAAGGTCGGGCTAGTCGGGCACAGCGGCGCCGGTAAATCGACTCTTGTTTCGCTGCTGCTCAGGCGGTTCGAGCTTGATGGAGGCAGCATCTCGATCGACGGACAAAGCGTTTCCGGTATTACGCTCGACAGCTTGCGAAAAGCGGTGGCTTTTGTGCCGCAATCGACGTCGCTGTTTCACCGCTCGATAATCGAAAATATCCGTTACGGCAGGCTCGAAGCCACCGATGAAGAAGTAGTCGCAGCCGCAAAATTGGCGCAGGCCGACAGCTTTATCCGCGAACTGCCCGAAGGCTACGATACAAAGGTCGGCGAACGCGGCGTTATGCTATCCGGCGGTCAGCGGCAGCGAATTTCGGTTGCACGGGCTGTTCTGCGCGGCGCGCCTATTCTGCTTCTCGATGAAGCGACGAGCGCTCTCGACAGCCTGAGCGAATCGGCGATCCAGGAAGCTCTTGTCGGCCTGATGAAGGACAAGACTGTAATAGCAATCGCGCACAGGCTCTCAACTTTGCGTGCGATGGATCGGCTTGTGATCGTCGAAGACGGCCGAATAGTAGAAGACGGCAGCCACGACGATTTGATCGCACTCGGCGGCGTCTATGCGAGCCTTTGGAACAGACAGGTTTCGGGGTTTATTCCGGATTAGGTAATTTGAACATAGCTTCATTAGCGAGGCCGTTCGCATTTTGAATGGCCCCGCGAATGTATCTGCAATTCGAATATGAGCGGATCGCATTTTCTTGTATCATTGCAACGACCTACTTCGCTGACCCGCTATGCCCGAGAGCAACATAAATCTAATTTTATACACAACCAAATATCGACTTGGCGGCCAACAGTTCCCTATCGTCGCCGAGACGCTTTCTGACGAAAAACGGTCGAGCGGCTTTGAGGGCGAAATCGTTTGTCGTGCGGTCGAGAGCAAACGCGAGGTCTTGCAGGTTTTAGACGAGATAAAAACGGCTGGCCGCCACATCGACGAGTTTCATTTAGTCGGACATTCGGGAATGTACGGGCCGATGTTCGGAACCGTAAAGTTTCCCGAACAGTTTTCGCCTTATGAATGGGAGACGATAGAGATTCCGTTCGCTAAAAATGGAGCAGCATATTTTCATTGCTGCCGTTCGGCACGTTGGTTTGCGCCGTTTTTTGCACGCACGTTCAACGTAACGGCGCATGGATTTTTTTGGTACACGACGTTTTCTCGAAGCAAGGATCGGTATGTCGCCGCAGGCGAAAGCATTGAAAAGCCGCTCTATACAATCGGCTGCAAGGGCAGAAAATCACACGGCTATTTGGCGTCCGTTCAAAAGCGTCTCGGATTTATGCCGGCCGAGGTGATGAAATCGTTCGAACCGAAACCGATTCATGGCGTAGATACTTATGACGATGTCGCGCGCCTTTACGACGCCGCATTCGAGGATATCCGCGTCCGAAAAGACGAATGGCAATGGCTGAACGAGCATTTGCCGAAAAGAAATGACCTTGGTGTTTTGGACATCGGCTGCGGCAACGGCGCGCTTTTAAAAGCGCTTTCTGGTCGCATTGCTAGCAGTGTCGGCGTGGACGAATCCGAGTCGATGCTTGCACGAGCAAAGAAGCGAAATTCGAAAATTTCAAATTTGAAATTCGAAAAGATCGACGGGCCACGATTGCCTTTCGAAGACAACAGTTTCGATATCGTTATCTCGCTAATGTCCTTCCGCTATCTCGATTGGGATCCTTTATTGACCGAGATCAAACGTGTTGCGAAACCCGGCGGCAGGCTGTTAATTATTGATATGGTTACGGTTCCGGTTGCGATGAGCGAGTATCCGAAATTTCTAACAGATAAAATTCACACTATTCGCAGCCGGCGTTCGAACCCGACATTTCATTCTGATCTGCAAAAATTGGTCTCGCATCCCGACTGGAAAAAAATGCTCGAATATAACCCGATCCGCTCCGAACACGAGATGAAATGGTATCTCGAAAGCCGCTTTCCGGGACGGAAATTGGAAACATTAAACATCGCATGGAACTCAAGAATCGTCGCATTCGACAGCGGTCCGATAGAAAACGGGATCGAAGCAAAATTGACCTTTCCCTAGAAAGACAAATGGATTTTTTCTTTAAGCGATTCTTCAGAGTTCGATTTTCTTGCTTCAGTAAAAAACTGAAAATCAGACGCAGTTTCGAAAAGAGCGTTTTGAGTAACGCTCAGCTTTTTCATCGCCGCCATGATCGCTTGTTCGGATTGATCGATACCTATCCAACGTCTGCCGTTTATCTGGGCCGCTTTTAAGGTTGTCCCGCTGCCGCAGAAACAATCGAGCACATAGCTGTTTTCGTTGGAGGAAGTTTTGACGATAATGTCCAGCATATCCGGGTTCTTTTCAGTAGGGTAAACCGGATATTGGGGGTCTTTACATTCCCAAATATCCTGCATGCGTTTGCCTTCCCGTTCGTCCAAATAAATGATCTTTCGCGGGTTGCCGTTTGAGCTCCATTCGATCAGACCGTCCTCGTCCCATTGTTCCAAAACTTTTACGTCCGTTCTCCAATGCCTGCCGGTTGGCGGAGCGATGCCTTTAAATGGTTTCGATGAATTTCCGTTCTTCGTTTCGCCCGGCGCGTGAAGCGGTATGGTCGTATATTTTCGGCCGTTTTCGCCGGTCTTAGGAAACAGTTTTTTCTCGTCCGCCTCCGAGTAGTTTGTTTTCGGCTCGTTCCAAATCATGTTTTCGGATTTTGAATAAAACAGAATCAAATCTTTGATGTTTCCGAATCCTTTGCGTTCAAAATTCTTCGGATTACACTTTATCCTTGTGATGTCGTTGCGAAAATTCTCCATACCGAAAACTTCGTCCATCATCACTTTCACGTAGTGACCTATCTTGTAATCGGTGTGTAAATAAATCGAACCTTTATCGGAAAGCAGCATTCTCAACAGAATCAATCGCTCACGCAAGAACTCGAGAAACTCAGCGCCTTTCAAAGTATCGCTATACGCAACGGTTCCGTTGCTGCTGTTGCTGATTGTGTTCGCGCGACCGTTCCCAACTGTAAAAGTGTTGTTCGTCGCAAACGGCGGGTCGATATAAACCAAGTCGATTTTTCCTTTTAGTCCATGGGAATCGATTAGCTGTTTTAGGGCAATCAAATTATCTGCACGAATGAGGATGTTGTTGCTTGAAGAATTGTTTTGCGGTTGCAATTCGACATCGGGGATTGAATTAAATATCTCCGACTGTGTTTTTTTTTGAGAATAATCAAGGTGCATGACCCTAAACCTGATATAGAAAATCCCGCAAAACAAGGCTGCTCATTATGTTGTAGTTTTTGTATTCGCTCGTAATGAACTTATACATTTTGGATCGTCCCTCTAAATAGAGAACGCCATCCAATATCGCCACGCGAATCGCGTTTGAATCTTTAGCTTCGAGCGTTGCGATTGCATCCTCAAAGTCAGAATTTTGCGATCCGCCAAAGTCAGATAAAAATTTCGCCTCTCCAATAATATACTTTTTGTTAAATCGGGCTACAAGGTCGAGCCCTTTGTCTCGGTGGAAGTTCAAATGTTCTTTGGCAAATATTTTCTTTTCGTTGTCGGTCCCGTCAAGAATTGCGTTCTCCTGGCTCCCGGTAAACACATCTAATGCAACCGGCTGAATGCCCAACGATTTGCTGTTTACCCAATTCCTGAACATCGGGCCGATTTGTCGATTGGTTTCTTTAGGTTCGCTGCATCGCTCAAACATTTTCTCCAAACCCATTTCGTAAAGCCTTCCGCAGACCCTATTAACGGTTTGCGGATTCCGTTCGATTGCAGATAAGTCCCGCTTCAAAAAAGCTACGTAACTGTCTTTGATCGGGAACAAGTTGAGTTTCAGCAACTCCTTAATAAGCAGCGTATTGTCCCTTTTCCCATACGCAGTTTCGACGTTCGCCCAATGGTTCTTATCGATATCGCGAATGCCGTCCGGTATTGTCGGATAGACTCGAAACAGGTCATCCAAATAACTCCTTTGGCCCGCGTAGTCGATGCTTAATTTTGTCCACTGATTCACTGTCGAGTAAGATAACACCAAATCGTGATAGCGAAAAGTATGCTTGGCATTCTGGATTGGGGCATTGGCGGCGTTAGTATTTACAAGTTGATAAAGGAGCGCATCGGCGATGTGCCGGTCGTCTATTTTTCGGACACTGGTGTTACGCCGTATGGACGAATGTCTCGGGCCGCATTGGTCGATCGGCTGAATTCAGTGATCGGATTTCTTCGCTTTGAAGGCGTTACGCATCTTGTCATCGGGTGCAATGCTGCGAGCACGGCGATTGAATTTTTCGATCCGCAAGGTTTAAAGATAATCGGAATTATCGAAAGCGGTGTTGCGGCGGCTATGAAGCATAAGCCATCCCGTTTGGGGCTGATCGGCGGGCGGAGAACGGTGTTATCGGGCGTTTATCGAAATGCGTTTGCCGAGCAAGGGATCAAGATCGAACAGCGCATTGCACAGCCGCTTTCCGCTTTGATCGAGAGCGGCGATGTTTCGTCCCAAAAATTGAAATTGGAATGTCGGCGGATACTCGCGCCTATGAAAAATTGCTCGCATATTCTGCTTGCCTGCACACATTATCCGGCGATCATTCCTTTGATGCAGGAATTCGTTTCCGCAAAGACTCAGTTTGTCGATCCTGCCGATGCGTTGCTTCTGTTAATAAAAAAGTGGCGGGTTCGGGGCGGCGGCGGAGACAAAATTTTTACAACCGGAAAATGTGATTTGATGAAAACTGCCGCCGATCTTGCGTGGCAAGTTAAACTCAAAGCGATTGCAAATGTGCGAATCGTTTAACCTGGTGCTTTGTAACTTTAGTTATTGAATTTTTTTGTGTTATCCGCGTGTGAGTTCGCGGTTCGGGGTTTTTACAACAGACGAGCGACTGCTAATGCACAAGCCCGCCACTGCAGAAGCCCGCACGAAGCAATGGCTAAAAGACTGGAACGCAGGCATCCTTGCCTGCATCGAGTGCGGAATGCGGAATGCGGAATGCGGACAGGAATTTCCGCGTTCCATTGCAGAAGCCCGCGCGTAAGCAAGGGCGATACCAGAATGCGCACGTCCGCGCGCTCGTTCACACTCACGTTTCGGCACGGAGATGCGCATATCGCC